>NVRR01000085.1 GCA_002732675.1 Sneathiella sp.
GCCGACGGTGAGCTTCTGTTGGCCAGGGAATATTTCTCTGTGGGCGGTGGTTATGTGGTCGCCCGGAATGAAGGCGACCGGGCGGAGACCAGTGGTCATAACGTTCAGCTCCCCTACCCTTTTACGTCCGCTGATGAGCTTTTAGCCATGGGGAAAGACGCCGGCCTGACCATTGCCGAGATTATGCTCGCCAACGAAACCTGCTGGCGCGACGAGGACGAAACATTTGAATTTCTCGATCAGGTTAATAATGCCATGATCAATTGCATCCGGCGCGGATGTGAGGCGGAGGGTATTTTGCCGGGCGGGCTTAATGTCAAGCGACGGGCAGGCAAGCTTTATCGCGAGTTGATGGATAATCCGGAGCGGGCGTCCCGCGATCCGCTGACCGTGCTCGACTGGGTCAATCTCTATGCGCTTGCCGTGAACGAGGAAAATGCCGCCGGGGGTCGCGTGGTGACAGCGCCGACCAACGGGGCGGCGGGCGTTATTCCCGCCGTGCTCAAATATTATCAGCGCTTTTGCCCGAGCCCGACCGATAAAGGAACCCGTGATTTTCTGCTGACCGCCGCCGCCATCGGCGCGATCTATAAGAAACGCGCGTCGATCTCAGCCGCGGAAATGGGTTGCCAGGGCGAAGTCGGTGTCGCCTGCTCCATGGCCGCAGGTGCTTTAACCGCCGTCCTTGGCGGCACCAATGAGCAGGTGGAAAATGCCGCCGAAATTGGCATGGAGCATAATCTCGGCCTGACCTGCGATCCCATCGGCGGGCTGGTCCAGATCCCCTGTATTGAGCGTAATACCATGGGCGCGATGAAGGCCATTAACGCCTGCCGCCTCGCGTTATCGGGCGATGGAACCCATGTGGTGTCTCTGGATGAAGTGATTGAGACTATGCGCCAGACCGGTGTCGATATGCTCAGCAAATATAAGGAAACATCGCAAGGCGGGCTCGCTGTGAATGTGGTTGAGTGCTGACCTTTCAGGCCTCTCTCGTCAAGATTTTCTGGACGTGAAGCGGCAGGGCGAAAGCCGCCTGATGCACCTCGGGCGTATAATAATGTGTCTCTATGCCTGAGTTCATATAGGTCTCAGCAAGTTCTGCCAGACTACGGCTACGGTGAGATTTTTCATCTGTCGCCCAGCCAAAGGCCATATCGCCGCCCACATAGCTCGGGATTGCTGCCTGATAAAAAGTGACGTCTGCGAACAGCGCGCCAAGACGGTCATAGCTCTGACGGAGTTCGCTTTCCTGCACGAATGGCACACCGTTCTGGGTGGTGATAATTCCGCCGGGCGCCAGGCAAGACTTGCAATCCCCATAAAATTCCGCTGTATAAAGCACTTCGCCGGGGCCATGCGGATCGGTGCTGTCGATAATGATCACATCCCAATGCTGGTCCGTTTCCTTCACGAACCGGCAGCCATCGGCAATCACCAGATCAAGGCGCGGATCATCCAGGGCACCGCCGGAAATACTCGGCATATATTTTTTGCTGAGCTCAATGACAGTGCGATCGATATCGACCAGAGTGACGGCAATATCTTCATATTTCATCAATTGCCGCGCCGCGCCGCCATCACCGCCGCCAATGATCAAAACCCGGCGGACATTGCCATGGGCCAGAAGCGGCACATGCACGAACATCTCGTGATAAATAAATTCGTCTTTTTCCGTGGTCTGTACGGCCCCGTCCAGAGACATGACCCGCCCGAAGGTGCTGTTTTCAAAGATCATCAGATCCTGCAAGTCTGTCTTTTCGCGGTAGAGAACCTTTTCCACATTGAGCGCCAGATTGACCCCGGAATGCAGCCCCTCATCAAACAGCTCAATCACTGACAATGCCCCGCTTGATTTCATTGAGCTGCAGGCTTTCAGGCTTGAAGGCATTTTTAAGCACCGGGATTGACTTATAAGGATCGGTTTTGCCGCACATAAAGACATCCAGCGCCATAAACCGTCGCTCCGGCCAGCTATGAAAACTGATATGGCTCTCGGCCAGCACCAAAACGCCGGAAAGCCCGTCCGGCTCAAAGGCATGTATGTGAAAATGTAATACCGTTGCGCCGGAAACTTTCGCACATTCCCTTAACGTTGTCTCAATCAGCTCAGGATCGTTCAGCCCCAGACCACCCCAAAGATCAATAATGAGATGCGTGCCGGCGAAAGTCAGGCCGTCTTTCTGAACGAAATAGTCAAGGCGATCCTCTTGCCCGTCTTCAACGATACTCAGTTTTTCAAGATTACCCGCCATAAGCCGCCGCCATATATAAACAGAAAAGCGCCTGCGTTATCGCCGAGAAGCGGGCGGAGTGCAAGGGGATATTTCACGGGAATGGCCGCCCGGCGGGATTGCGGGCGGCCATTCTCAAAGAGGCTGACCTTATCACTTGGCCACAACGACGTCGGCATATTCGGCCGGGATAATCATCGTACCATCCGTGGCACCGTTATTCTGATCAACGCCTTACATAATATCGGCGGTCAGCGCCGGATTAGGCTAAAGTTAGGCAACCACCCGCCGGAGAAACCAGCATATGACGTTAAAGCTCCACAATTTTCACAGAAGCGCCTATGGCAGAATTGCCGAAATTACATTGAGAGAAAAACGGCTGGATTTTGAGCGGCAGGAAATTAATCCCTTCGCTGAAGATATCTCCGAAGACTATCTGCGCCTGCACCCGTTCAAGCGCGTGCCTGTATTGGAACATGACGACCTTGTCCTATATGAGACCCGCGCCATCACCGAATATCTTGAGGACAGGTTCGGGGGGCCGAAACTAAGACCGGATGATCCGGTTACCGCCGCGAAAATGCGGCAGATCATCGCGATTATTGATAATTACGGATACTGGCCGTTGGTTCGGATGGTGTTCTCCCAAAGGATCTCCCGCCCGGCATCAGGATTGGTCGCAGATGAAACTATCATTGCGGAGGGATTGGCAAAATCGGCGCTCGTATTAGCGGCCTTAGAGGCGATTATAGGCTTGGATGAATATCTGGTCGGGCCTACCTATTCCCTTGCCGACGCCCATGTTGTTCCGATGATCGACTATTTCTGCTGGACGACAGAGGGGACAGATATGCTGGCAAATTATCCGAAGCTGAATAGCTGGTGGCAACGCCTTAAAGAGCGTCCAAGCACCCTTGAGACCCGCCCTGACTGGCCGACTAATTAGGCTTGCGCGGTGGTGCGGAAATTATCGGCTGAAATCTGATAGGCATAATCATTCTCTGGACCACCAACAATCCGCAACGCGTCGGGCGGTGTCAGGGACCGTTTCAGACCCAAACGTTCCAGCAACTTCCATGATTTCGTATTTTCTTTGTCAACAGTCGCCCAAATCACCGTCAGTGATAGATCGATAAAGCCGAACGCTATCATCCGCCGGACAGCCTCGGTCATATACCCCTCGCCCTGGCAGGTCAGATCCATGGCATAGCCGATATCCGCAAGACCGTTCTCTTCATCAAACACCCCAAGCCGGACCGTGCCGATGATCTCGTCGGTTTCAGTGGGGACGACGGCGAAGGTAACGCGGGTGCGGGACTTCGCGCGCTGATCCGCCATCCGCTCCTTCATGAAGGCACGGATCGTGTCTGCCGTCTGCGTCTCTATAGGCAGATAACGATAGAATTCAGGCTTGGTGCCATACTCAATAATGCGCGGTAAATCCTCATCCCGAAGAGGGCGCAAGGTAAGGCGTTCTGTTTCCAGCCTCATTATTCCATATCCCTAAGGTGAGGAGTGCTTGTGATTAAACTTTCTCGATTGTCTAGATAGCAGAATAGAACTAACTAAGGTCATCCGTTATTAATAAAGGGCTCTTGATATGCGCGTCATCAAAACGACTGATTTTACGGGCGGTAAAGCCTGGGACGCGCTGGACATTGAGAAAATTGCCAACGCATCTATCCGTCTGCATTGGACGGATGAGCCCTATATCTGGCACATCAATGATGGCCCTGAAGTTTTTGTCGTCCTCGACGGCGTCGTGGAAATGCATAGTCGGCAGGGCGGTCTGGAAACATCCATCACGCTAACTGTCGGTGATATATTCCACGCAGAATCAGGCGATGAGCATAAAGCCGTTCCAATTGGCATCGCCCGAATTCTCGTCATAGAATCCGATGGGAGTATCTAGGGTCAGGACCCTGGCCCGCAAATCCCTACTGCAACACCACATATTCATAATCAACGGGCTTGCTGTTGATACCGCGATCGGGGGGCGCGATCCAGCCAGCCATTTTGCCGGGCTCGGTGACTTGTTGCATCAGGCTCTGGACATAGAGACGGTCCTCATCTGACGGTAGAAACCTGTCATGCTGGCGGGTAAATTCCTCTGCCGTCAGCGACTTGCCGTCGGGGGTCATATACTGCGCCGCCCAGACACCAATATTGCGCCGGAAACGGCTGACGGGAAGTTCTAATTCGAATTCAAATCCGGCTTTCTTGATCAAACGATTCCAGCGAATGAGGCCAATCTGGCAGTCCTTGATATAGGCATTGCGAACCTGTTCGTTCATGGCGCTGCGCACGGCGACTTCTTCCATGCGCATTCCGCCCGCCTCATCGGGCATGCCGATTTCAAGGCTGGTATCGCGCTCGATATGGTCCTCAAAGCGTTTTTCATCGGGGCGTCCCTTGACACCATTGGCGAAGGAAATCGCGGCGTTTGAGGAAATTTCCGCGCCAAACAGATCCATGCAGGACGAGAACCAGAAATTCACATAGCGCTGAAGCAGCGGTAAATCGACAACACCGCTTTTGCGCAAAATCGCCGGATCATCGGTTTTGAGCTCAACCATTTTCTCGAGCGTGCGCTTAACAATGCGGCTGATCCCGGTTTCCCCCACATACATATGATGGGCTTCCTCCGTCAGCATAAAACGGCAGGTCCGGGCCAACGGATCAAACGAGGATTCGGCCAAGCATTTAAGCTGATACTTCCCGTCCCGATCGGTGAAATAAGTGAACATGAAGAAGGAAAGCCAGTCACTGATCGGCTCGTTAAAAGTCCCAAGAATACGCGGATTATCCTCGCTTCCGGAATGCCGCATCAGCAGATCTTCGGCCTCCTCACGACCATCGCGGCCAAAATAGGCGTGCAGCAAATAAACCATGGCCCAGAGATGCCGACCTTCCTCCACATTGACCTGAAACAAATTGCGCAGATCAAAAAGCGACGGACAGGTCAGACCGAGCAGCCGTTGCTGTTCGACCGAGGCGGGCTCGGTGTCGCCTTGTGTCACAATAAGACGGCGGAGGATTGAACGATATTCGCCCGGCACCTGCTGCCAGACCGGCTTGCCATAATCATCGCCACAACCGATGGTGCGGTCTTTTTCCTGATCGGCGAGGAATATTCCCCAGCGATAATCGGGCATTTTCACGGCGCCAAAACTGGCCCAGCCTTTGGCATCAACCGATGTTGCTGTGCGCAAGTAAACATCCTTGGTCTGAAAGCCTTCCGGGCCGAGCTCCCGCCACCAATCAAGGAAGCGTGGCTGCCAATGCTCAAGCGCGCGCTGCAAACGGCGATCGTTGCCAAGGTCGACATTATTGGGGATTCGTTCCTGATAATTTATTGCCATCTCACACTCTCCTTCGATCAAATTCAGCCTTGGTGCCGCTGCCAAAAAGCTTGAGCGCACCCTTGTCCCCGACCGCATTGGGCCGGTTGAAAATCCAGTTCTGCCAGGCGGATAACCGCCCGAAAATCTTTGTGGCGGAAGTCTCCGCGCCGCCGAAGCGGAGGTTCGCTTCCATCCCCGTCAGCGCATCCGGCGACAGGCTCGCTCGCTCTTCGACCAGCAGACGAATTTCTTCCTCCCAGTCGATATCATCGGGTATGAAGGTCACGAGGCCTTTCTCTTCCGACGCGAAAACGTCAAGCGGGGTTCCGATGGTGGATTTCAGGTCTGCCAGGACGGCCGCATCGCCATAAAAACGGGAGGCCAGCCGTGTCGAGCCATTGATGGATTCCAGCTCTCCAAAATTCAGGGCACTTAACGCGATTTTCGGCGCATCGCCTTCTTCTTCGGTGATATCCAGCATGTAAATACGGTCGGCGGCCAGCGCCAGTTCATACAGGCTTCCTGCGAAACAGGACCCTTCCTCGATCAGCGCAAACAGGCTCCGCGATGACACTTCCAGCCGTGCAAAAGTCCGGCGCATCATGGCGATCACTTCGCGCACGAACCAGTCTGACTTCTGCGCATCGAGAACAGCATCCGCGTCCAGAACGCAGTCCATATCGCCTTCGGTCTTGATCAGGAAACTGCCGATTTTGTCATTATTGGTTCTCAACATCAGGATGGCGTCATCGAGCTCCCGCGCCATGGCGAGCGGCCACCAGTCTGCGCCGGCCCGATGAATATCTTCAAGAGTATTGGCAATTTTTGTGGCCGGGGCCCGAACCGTGATGGTCGCTGCCCGGGCATCCACGTCCACCGCAACATCCACATGGCCATAATGATAACCCGCCTCGTCTATTTTTCGATTAAGGGGCGTAAGTGCGATGCCCTCCGCCCTGTCCGGCCGCAGGCTTCCGGCGCAAAGCTCATGGGCGCGCGCGTTGACTTTCTCATCAAAGGCATGACGCGGGACCACCTCATCCACCAGTTTCCAGTCTTTGGCGCGGCGGCCACGCACGCCGTCAGGGTTGGTGCAGAAAACATCGGCAAGGTCACGGCGGACATGGCGTTTATCAGTAAGGCGCGTCAGACCACCGGTGCCCGGCAAAACGCCAAGCAGCGGAACCTCCGGCAGACTTACCGCACTGGAGCGATCGTCAATCAGGAATATTTCATCGCACGCCAGCGCCAACTCATACCCGCCGCCCGCCGTCGTGCCATTGCACGCGGCCAGGAACTTGATACCAGAGCGGGCGCTGCTGTCTTCCATGCTGTTGCGGGTTTCGTTGGTGAACTTGCAGAAATTGACCTTCCAGCCATGAGACGAGGTGCCGAGCATATAAATATTGGCGCCCGCGCAGAACATTTTCTCCATGCCACTGGTGACAATCACGGTTTTCACCGTCGGATGCTCAAACCGGATCCGCTGCAGGGCGTCGTTCAATTCAATATCGACCCCAAGATCATAGGAGTTGAGCTTTAACTGATACCCCGGTACCAGCCCCGCATCTTCATCAACGGCGAGAATGAGGCGCGCGATAGCACCGTCAACTTGGAGCTGCCAATGCCGGTAGCGGTCAGGATGGGTATCAAATGTGATCATATTGCCAGTTTCCGAGAATAAGTTGATGTCATAAAATGCACTTTAGTTCCTATTTAGCCGAAGCCATCCCCATCTCACCGATACGGGTTTTTAGGTCTCTCAGGCTTTCCTCAACGGACTGGCCCGATGTATTGCAATAGGCCTCTGCCCGCTCATAAAGCGGCTCCCGCGCCTGTAAAATCTGTTTCAAATCGGCCATGGCCTCTCGGCTTCCGGCCATGGGCCGCATATCGCCTTGCGCCACAACACGGGCCATATGCTCCTCCGGCGCTGCCTGCAACCAGACAACATGTGTGCGCTCAAGAAGAAGCGAAAAGGTCTGATCATCGGCCACGATACTGCCCCCCGTTGCAATCACGACATTGTCCTGCGTCTCCACAATCTTCGCCAGGCATCGTTGCTCATAGCGGCGAAAAGAGGGTTGACCGGCGAGCGAAAAAATCTCAGCGAGGCTCGCCCCAAACTCTTTCTCTATCTCCGCGTTCAATTCGACAAATCCAAAGCCCAGCTGCGATGCCAGACGCGGCCCCAGGGTTGACTTTCCGGCCCCTCTCAGACCGATCAGGGAAATTCTCCTGCCCTTGGCGCATTCCGACTTTACCGAAAGCTTCGCCCGCATCAGATCAATGAAGCTGACGACATCCGCCTCCGCCAGTTGCGCCGATAGCTGCTGCAGAGTTTGCCTCTTCGGGCTGAGCTCTGCCTCCTGCGCGATCAAGTCCGCCGCCGTCATGTCCATGGCCCGGGCGATCTGGCGCAAAACAAGAACCGAGACATTGCCCTGACCTGTTTCAAGTTTGGCAAGATACCGTTCCGATACCCCGGAATCGCGGGCGAGGGCTTTGCGGGTCATACCACGTTGCGCCCGTGCAGACCGCACGCGTGTCCCCAACTCCGCCAGGTAATCCGTAGCGCCTATATCCTCCCACCGTACAATGTCCGTCGCCAATTTGGTCATTCAGGTTCCTTCTACCCTTGTCGATAATCTTCTGGACAAAATGCATTATATTTCCTATTTCCTGTTTTGAGTAGTTTTTTTTGGAGAAAATTTTTTTGGTCGCGCATATTAAAATTCTTGTCGGCACCATGACCGGAACAGCGGAACTGGTAGCCGACGAAATCCTCGATGCCTTGCAGGCCGGAGAGATGGACGCGGAAATCCTTCTTATGGATGATCTTGAACCGGAGATATTCGAGACCGCCGCTGCCTATATCATCTGCACGTCCACCTATGGCCAAGGCGACGTCCCTGATAATTGTCAGGCCTTTATGGACAGCCTGGAGGAGCAGACGCCTGACCTCGGCGGCATACAGTATGGCATTTTCGCCCTTGGCGACCTTACCTATGATCAGACCTTCTGCAATGGCGGTGTGTTATTTGATCGGACCCTCGCCAAACTCGGGGCAACGCGCATCGGCGATATCCTGAAACATGATGCCTCGTCGGGCGAATTGCCGGAAGATCAAGCCGGCGCCTGGGCGGAGGAATGGCTCGCCAATCTGGTAAATGCATAATTAAGAAGATAGACTAACAGCGGGCAGCGAAATACCCGGAAGAACCGGGAGGATCAACAGGACGGGAGAGCCTTATGACCGGGAGCACGGACGAAAATTTTTACAACGCCGCCGTTGATCTTATGGATCATAATCTGGCCGCAGGTCGCGGCGACAAGACGGCCGTCATTGATAGGACCGGCGCCCATAGCTATCAGGATGTCATCAACGGGATCAACAAATTCGCCAATGCCCTGGGGTCACTCGGTATTTTGCCGGAACAACGCGTTGTTCTTTGTCTCAACGACACTGTCGACTTCCCCATCTGCTTTCTGGGCGCCATCAAGGCTGGCGTCATCCCCGTCCCCATCAACACCCGTCTGACCGAAAAAGATTATGATTATATTCTGGAAGATAGCCGGGCAACCGGGCTGATCGTTTCTCATGACCTGTTGCCGTTGTTTGAAAGCCACATTGATCGTCATGACGCCTTGAAATCCGTGACAATCTCCGGCGGCGACAGCGGCGAGCTGGAGAGCCTGCTGCAGGCGCAGCCAAAAGACTACAGCGCCGCCAAAACCCGCGCCGATGACATGTGTTTCTGGCTCTACACGTCGGGCACTACTGGTATGCCCAAGGGAACGGTCCACCTTCATAGCAATATGAAAGCGACAGCCAATTTATATGCCAAGGAAACTATCGGCATTCGCGAAGATGACGTCATGTTCTCCGCGGCCAAACTCTTTTTCGCCTATGGCCTTGGTAACGGTCTGACATTTCCGTTCACTGTAGGTGCGACGGTCATTCTGCTGGACGGCCCGCCAACGTCGGAATCGGTTTGCGATATCCTGACCCGCGAGAAACCCACCATTTTTTACGGCGTCCCCACTCTCTTTGGAATGCTGTTGGCCAGCGATATCCTCCCCAAGGTTGGAGAGCATAATTTGCGCCTCTGCACGTCCGCCGGGGAGGCCTTGCCCGCAGATCTTCTCAGCCGCTGGCAATCTCATGTCGGGGTCGATATTCTCGACGGGATCGGCAGCACGGAAATGCTGCATATTTTTCTCGCAAACCGGCCCGGTGATGTCCGCCCCGGTTCGACTGGAAAACCGGTTGAAGGATACGATATCCGCCTGACCGGTGATGACGGCTTGCCGGTGGCACCGGGGGAGATGGGCGCGCTTGAGATTTCTGGCCCCTCCAGCGGCCTGATGTATTGGAACCAGCGCGCCAAGAGCCTCGAGACATTTCAGGGACCCTGGACCCGGGCCGGTGATAAATACCGGCAGGATGAGGACGGCTATTACATTTACTGCGGCCGCACGGATGACATGCTGAAAGTCGGCGGTATTTACGTCTCCCCGTTTGAGGTGGAGGCTGCCCTGATCGAACATGAACTTGTCCTGGAAGTGGCTGTCGTCGGCAAGGCGGATGCGGATGAATTGATAAAGCCAAAAGCCATCGTTGTCCTGAAAGAGATCCCTAAGGATCAACAGGCGCTCGCTCTGGAACTGCAGGAATTCGCCAAGTCGCGGCTTGCGCCTTACAAGTATCCAAGATGGGTCGAGTTTGTTGAGGAGCTTCCAAAAACCGCGACCGGGAAAATTCAGCGCTTCAAGCTCCGAGACTCCTGAGCATGCAGGGCGTCATGATAATTTGGGGCCACAATGGAGCCTGAAATTTCCGGCAATAAATGGCGTGCCATTGCGCTGCTCGCCTTATGTGAAGTCCTGGCGCTGTCCCTTTGGTTTTCCGCAACAGCGCTGATCCCGGTCCTGAAAGACGATTTCGGGCTTAGCGGGTTTCACGCGTCGCTTTTCACCAGTGCGGTTGCCGTCGGTTTCGTCATCGGCACCCTGATCAGCGCGTTGTTCAGCCTTGCCGATCGTATTCCGCCGAAGCATTTCTTTGCCGGTGCCACATTGATTGCTGCAATCGCGAACCTGTCGATCATCTTTATGGACCCGCTGTCGCCCATGGTCATCGTCATGCGATTGCTGACCGGTATTTGCATGGCCGGTATTTATCCGGTCGGCATGAAAATGGTCTCGACCTGGGCCGAAAAAGATACGGGGCTGCTGGTCGGATTGCTCGTTGGCGCCCTGACATTGGGTAGCGCCGCGCCGCATATATTGAACTTGCTCGATAC
>NVRR01000086.1 GCA_002732675.1 Sneathiella sp.
GAAGTCAATTATAGCACTCTGGAAAAGCCGGGCCAACCGCAACTGGGCAATAGCTGGACCCTGCCTTCACGGTATTATAGCACTCTGGAAAAGCCGGGCCAACCGCAACAAGCTATACGATGGCGACGAGAAGGCTTCAATTATAGCACTCTGGAAAAGCCGGGCCAACCGCAACTCAGAAACCATAAGGACAGCATTACCGACGATTATAGCACTCTGGAAAAGCCGGGCCAACCGCAACATAGGTTTCGGCGGTGGTGATCACCATCTTATTATAGCACTCTGGAAAAGCCGGGCCAACCGCAACACAGGCGCGAGCATTTCATCAAGCGAGCCTATTATAGCACTCTGGAAAAGCCGGACCCTTCCTATCAGAAAGCTTATACGGTTTCTCCTTCGCGGCTGCTTTCTTGCATTTGATATCAGTTAGCGGTATTTTGGGGTTTCATTTTATTTAGTGTTTTGAATATACCCCCAGCTGTACCCCCAATTTTCCTGAGTGCAGACGAGTAATATCGGATTGCATAGGACGTTAAATTCCTAAAAATCATTGTTTTTATATAGGTTTTTGTATGACATTGGACTTGATCGAATGGAGGGCTGGCTGGGGTGGCAGGATTCGAACCTGCGCATGACGAGATCAAAACCCGTTGCCTTACCGCTTGGCGACACCCCATTAAGGAGCCTCTTTCTATCGAATGCCCCGATCAATCTCAAGCCATAATTTTCAAAAAGGCTAAAATCTGCACCGGCAGGATGATTTCGGCGCCAAACGGCGTGTGGTCAACGACGTTATGGCGCGCGGTTCGCCGGAATAACCATCTGCTTAACCCACCAGTCAGGATGTGCGCCTTCGATACGGCTTGCCGCTTGTTCTGCGGCGGCACGGGTCGGAAAAAGTCCGAAACAAGTGCCGCCACTGCCGCTCATCCGTGCCAGTTGGCAATCTGCCTGAGCGTCGAGAAGAGCCAGCAGCTCGTCAATCTCCGGGGCCATTTCCAACGCCGCCGCCTGCATGTCATTACGGCTTTCCAGAAGCTGTGGCATCATTGGCGCTGACGGATCAAACACGAAGCCAGTTTCAGATGCCGAGTTATACGGGGCTGACAGGCGCCGAAAAATCTCCGCCGTTGAAACCTTTATTTTAGAATTAACCAGTATAATATGAATTTTCGGAAATTTGTTTATTTCTGCTAATTTTTCGCCGATTCCTGACATGATCAACGGCGTACTATAGACACATGCAGGCACATCCGCGCCAATTTTCAGGCCCATTTCTGCGAGTTCTTCGCGGCCTAAATCCAAGCCCCAGAGATTATTCAGAAGACGAAGGGCCGCCGCCGCGTCAGCAGAACCACCCCCAATACCGGCGGCTACCGGCAGATTTTTTGTTAGCGAAATATGGGCGCCGAATTGAGTGCCTGCGTGCTTATTCAGGATCGTTGCTGCCGTTAGGACGAGATTGTTCTGAGCTGGCCCGACGACATCGGCAAATGGGCCGGAAACCGATAAGGTTATTTGGTCAGCAAGCTGGGCTGCCAGTTCGTCACCGCCGTCCGGAAAGACAACAAGGCTTTCAAGCAGATGATAGCCGTCGTTCCGCCTGCCCGTAACATGCAGGAAAAGATTGACTTTAGGTCGGGCAAAAGATGACAGCATACGGGATAGGTATCCGGCTCTATGGTGCGCTTATTTTTCGGCCTTCACTTTATCCACCAATCCGGATTTCAGCTTCTCTTCAATCAGCGGGATCTGATCATCTGCCGGCTCAAGCCATAGGGCGCGCTGCCATTGATAGCGCGCTTCATCCTCGCGGCCAACGCGCCAATAGGCGTCCGCAAGATGGTCACTGATGGTTGGATCTGCCGCCTGGAGGGAGACCGCTTTTTCAAGCTGCAATACCGCATCGTCGAATTCACCAAGCCGGTAATAAAGCCAGCCAAGGCTATCAACGATGTAACCATCCCGCGGCCGGAGCGAGACGGCCTTGACCAGCATCTCCTTCGCTGCTTCCAGATTCACATCCCGATCCACCCAGGAATAGGCGAGGTAATTCAGAACCTGCGGGTGATCAGGGCGGAGTTCAAGGGCTTTCAGCAGATCCGCCTCGGCTTCTTCCCATTGCTTGGATTGTTCATAGGCAATGCCGCGCGCATAAAAAAGCGACCAATGCCGATTTTCAAAATTACGTAGTCTGTCAACGGCCCGACCATAGTGCCTTGCCGCTTCGGGCCAGTCTTTTAAATCCCGATGCAGATCCGCAAGCACGACCATAGCCTCAATATCATCAGGATATTCAGCCGCGACTTCTTCAAGCAAGGCAATCGCCTGATCTTTGCGGTCCAGCTTGTAACTGGTCCAGGCGGTTCGGATCTTGGCATTCTTATGATAGGGAGAATCAGGCGCAATCTCGCTATAGAGTTTATGCGCCTCTTCCCAGCGATTGCGACCTTCCGCGGCTTCCGCCAGCAATATCTGGGCAACCGGAAAATCCGGTTTCAACATGAGTGTGAAATAGGCGTAAGTCGCCGCGATCCCGACGGCCCGCTCCTGCCCGATAACGGAAGCCGCGCTGTACAATGCCTCCGCTGCGCCATCTACGGGTGACACAAGATCGGACTCAAGTGGCTTGCCCGCCTTCATATCCGCAAGCACCCGGTTGACAGTCGGGCTTAAGGGGTATTTTTCAACATAGTCATCCAACAATTTGCGCGCGTCCTCGGGCTGACCTTGCTCAAGTAAGTACAGGGCATATGACTGGACCAGCCGAACCGCATTTCCCGCGGGTCCGTCTATTGCCGCCTTATATAACTCGTCGGCTCGTGCTTTATTGCCCGAGACATCGGCAAGCAGCGCCGCGTGATATGCCTTTAACGCATCGAAGCCATCATATTTATCCAGCACATCCAGCTCGGCCAGCGCGGCATCAAGATCACTGTTACCAAGTGAAATCCACGACATCAGCAAAGGCTTCACCAGAACATTAAAACCGCTGTCATTTGTCTGTTCGAGACGTTCAGCCGCCAACGCGAAATCATTCAGGCGTATGGCATCAATAGCGAGAACGAGATTGGCGGCGGAGTTATCCCCTTCTTCCTGAGTAAGGCGGGTCGCCAGTTCTGTCGCTTTTTCAATATTGCCCTCGGCCAGGAACGCCTGAAAAGCACCGCGTAAAAGATAGGTGTCATCAGATTTTTGCTGCATGGCATCGCTAAAATACTGCGCGGCAGCAGTGGCATCCTGCTCGCGCAGTGCTTGTCGGCCAGCAAGGTAGCTGCCCGTATAAGATTGCTGATATGCCTCCGCTGTACCACCTGCATCCTGAAAGGCCCGCGGTAAGGTATCACGCTCGCTCGATTGGCTTGTACCGGCGCAGGCACTAAGTGCCGCCGTCACAAATAAACTACCCAAAACAGTTCTGAAAATACTTAACTGTGCGCCCGCCATTTCTACTGTCATCCCTATATTGCCAATTACGCGACCAAACGACCCGTCCGCACGCTAACGTTTATGTAGGGCGCAAGAATAGCGAGTTAAATAGATTTTTGCATCCACACATATACATTCTACATATTCGGATAGTTTGGACCGCCCGACCCTTCGGGGACCACCCAGTTGATATTCTGCGTCGGATCCTTGATATCGCAGGTTTTGCAATGCACACAATTCTGCGCATTTATCTGCAATTTCGGGTTTGATCCATCCTCGTCCGTCAGAAACTCATAGACACCCGCCGGGCAGAAGCGCTGCTCCGGTCCCGCGTATTCTGCATAATTTACAGATACCGGCACGGCACTATCCTTCAGCGTCAGATGGATGGGCTGATCTTCTTCATGATTAGTGTTGGAGAGGAACACCGACGATGGCTTATCAAAGGTATAAACGCCATCATATTTCGGATAGTCGATCGGCTTGCAATCTTTCGCTTTCTTCATCGCTGAATGATCATCATGATGTTTAAAGGTCCACCATCCCTTGCCTTTGAGCAACTTGAGATCCAGTCCGTTATACATGGTGCCTGCCAGCAGGCCCCATTTAAAGGACGGGCGGCAGTTGCGCACGACCTTCAACTCATTATAGACCCATGAAGCCTCGTAAAGCTCTGTATACTCATCAAGGGTCTTCACCGGTGCTTCAGCATTTTCCGCAAGCGCGTTGGCAATGGCCTCCGCTGCCATCATGCCGGACTTCATAGCCGTATGGGTGCCCTTGATTTTTGGCACATTGAGGAAACCTGCCGAACAGCCGATAAGCGCGCCGCCCGGAAACACCAGTTCCGGCACGGACTGAAAGCCACCTTCATTAATGGCGCGGGCACCATAGGCGATACGGCTCCCGCCTTTCAGCATCTCCTGCATCATCGGATGGGTTTTAAACTTCTGGAACTCGTCATAAGGCGACAGATAGGGGTTCTCATAATCGAGCGCGACCACGTAGCCTACATAGGCCTGATTATTCTCAAAATGATAAACGAAGGAGCCGCCATAGGTGTTGCGATCGAGCGGCCAGCCGAAGCTGTGGAAAATCTGGCCTTCTTTATGCTGTTTAGGATCAAGCTCCCAGAGTTCCTTGATGCCAATGCCAAATGTCTGCGGATCACAGTTTTCGCGAAGGTTAAACTTGTCGAAGAGGACTTTGGTGAGAGACCCCCGCACCCCTTCTGCAAACAGGGTATATTTCGCATGCAGTTCCATGCCGGGCTCATAGGAGCCTTTTTTCTCGCCGTCGCGGCCAATGCCCATGTCACCGGTGGCGACGCCTTTGACGCTACCATCTTCATGATAAAGAATTTCTGCGGCAGCAAAGCCGGGGTAGACTTCCACACCCAGCGCCTCCGCCTGCTCCGCCAGCCAGCGACAGAGGTTACCAAGGCTGATGATGTAGTTCCCATGATTGCGAAGCTGCCCCGGCAACAGGAAATTCGGGAATTGCAATTCGCTCGCTTCGGTCATGAAAAAGAACTTTTCAGACTTCACCGGAGTATTCAGCGGCGCGCCCTTCTCTTTCCAGTCCGGGATCAATTCATCAAGCGCGCGGGTCTCGAATACATTCCCTGACAGTATATGTGCGCCGATCTCGGAGCCTTTTTCCAGAACGCAAACATTTATCTCGGTACCTGTTTCCATACTGAGCTGACGCAATTTTATCGCGGCTGACAACCCGGCCGGGCCACCACCAACAATCACAACATCAAACTCCATAGATTCGCGTTCCATCATTCGCCTCTTCTTATTTACCCAAACTGATTGGTTCTTATGCGGTCACTTTTTTCACTTCGAGAAAACCGCTCATCGCCCCAAGCTTTACTTCCCATTTGCCCATGACACTATATTTTTTTTGCAGAGCGTCAATGTTGATTTAGGCGCGCAATGGCTGTTTCCAGCGGCTGCCCGACGTCCGATATCGTAAATAATTTATCTGGGCACTGCGCAATCCCGGCGGTTGGCACGCTTGGTTCACCGGCCTACATGAATCATCGCCCCTTATTGTCTCATATTTGACGTCTTCTATTTTTATGCGGGCGCCTGCTATGATGGGTCTATGGAGACTATCTCGGAAAAAACGGCACTGCTTAAATTCTACCTTGAGGCTGGCGTCGACGAAACCATCGGTGATGCACCTGTCAATCGATTTGCGACCCGACCGCCGATGACGCCCGAAGCCAGCCCGACGGCGCGACCACGGCCTGTTGCAGCTGGCAAAACCGCGGTGGCAATACAAAGCGTGGCTCCCTCCGTCTCCCTTTCGGAAGGTATTCAGAAGGCGAAAAAACTGGCGGGAGACAGCACGACCATAGCTGAGCTCCAAACGGCGCTGGAAAATTTCGATGGCTGTTCTTTGAAAAAGGGGGCAACCAATACCGTATTTGCCAGCGGAAAGCCCGGATCACGGCTGATGGTCATCGATCGGCAACCCGCTGTCGATGAGGATCGCAACGGAATGCCCTTTGCCGGCGAAGCTGGGGAGCTGCTGAGTAAAATGCTGGCCGCAATTGGTCTGGACCAAGCAGATGTCTATCTGGCCAGCGCCCTTCCCTGGCGCCCACCGGGCGGGCGGATGCCGACGGATGAAGAGATATCCCTCTGTCTGCCCTTTACGGAGCGCCATATCGCTCTCGCAAACCCGGAATTTTTGCTGCTTTGCGGCGAAGCGGGCGGATATTTGATGAAAAAGAAAGCTGGTATTAACAAATTACGCGGAAAATGGGCGCAATTGCAGTTTGAGGATACACAACTGAAAGCCCTGGCCATATTTCACCCCGGCTTCTTGCTGGAACATCCAACAGCGAAAAAATACGCCTGGGCCGACCTGCTCACGTTGAAGGCGGCATTGGAGACTTCCGCGTGAGAGATTTTTTGCGACCGCAACCGGCAACCCGCCCGAAATGATACGAGACTAAGTTACCCTATGAACCTGCCCATAAGACATATCCCAGCCAGACGAACGTTTATGGCCCGACTTTTGGTTCTGCTGCTCTGTGCCCTTGGCAGTTCGGCAATGACATCCGCTGCGCTTGCCGGTGATATACCGCCTCTGTTATCCCGCCAGGATATAGAGAAGTATCAGCAAATTTTTGATCTGCAAAAAAATGGCGACTGGAAACAGGCCGATAACCTCATCAAGCAAATCGATAACCCTCTCCTCCTCGGCCATCTCAAATTCCAACGCTATATGCATCCGACGAAATACCGGGCGAGTTATGCGGAACTGCATCTATGGATGAAAGCCTATTACGATCATCCGGGGGCCCATCGTATTTACAAACTGGCGAAAAGCCGCAAGCAGAAGGGCTGGAAACCCTTGCCGCAGCCGTTACAAAGCCGATATCTCGGGGGTACCGGCCCCGGACAGCCGGTCTTTCTGTCGCGGCCCTACAAAAGTACCCGCAAACGCTCTGCGCAGACGCGCAATGATGTCAAGCACGCCAATCGCGTCGTCCGGCGCTATCTCTATCGCGATCAGCCAACCAATGCCGCCAAATACCTGGCCCAAAAGAAAATAAGGAAGCTGCTCGATCAGGTGGAATATGACCGCTTGCTCGAAAAAGTGGCGAAAGGTTATTTTCTGTATGCGAAAGACGACAAGGCCGTCGAATATGCGGAGGCGGCGCTGAATAAATCCCGAAAACATGTTCCGCTTGCGGACTGGACCGCAGGGCTTGCGGCCTGGCGTCTGGGTGATATCGCAAAAGCGGCTACTCATTTTGCCACCCTGTCGGAGGCCAGCCGGATTTCAGACTGGAATTACACGGCGGCAAGCTGGTGGGCGTCGCGCGCCTATCTCAAGCTGAGGCAGCCGGAAAAGGCCATTTATTTCTTGCAGAAAACTGCCGAGCAACCCCGGACATTCTATGGCCTTCTTGCGCTCCGGCAATTGGGTATTGAAAAACCGTTTAAATGGGATTTGCCAAGCCTGCAGGCAGACGATATAAACTGGCTTCTGAAGATCCCGGCAGCCCGCCGCGCTGTCGCTTTAAGCGAAATCGGGCAGTATGATATGGCGGAACAGGAACTCCGTACAGCTTATCCGAGCGCCAATCCACGGCTCGCCCCACTGTTGTTGGCCGTGTCCGAGCAAATCGGCGCGCCGTCCGTTGCCATGCGCATGGGGCTGTATTTGTGGGAATCGAATGACATTACCTGGGATGCCGCAATTTATCCGATGCCGAAATGGCAGCCGACAACTGGATTCACGATCGATCGGGCGCTGATTTATGCCTTCATGCGTCAGGAGTCCGGTTTTTACGCAAACGCCAGAAGTGGCGTTGGTGCCAAGGGGCTGATGCAGATCATGCCACGCACCGCCAGTTATCTTTCCGGCGATCGGACGCTGCGCAATCGCAACAGCAAAAAGCTTTTTGATCCAGCCTACAATCTTGAGCTTGGGCAGCAATATCTGATCTATCTGATGAAACACAAAAGCGTCGCGACCAATCTGTTTCATCTAACAGCTGCCTACAATGGCGGTCCGGGCAACCTGCAAAAATGGAAGAACAACACACAGCATATGAACGATCCGCTGTTTTTCATTGAAGCCATGCCGAGCAGGGAAACGCGGAGCTTCATCAAGCGGGTTTTGACCAACTTCTGGATTTACCGCCATCGGATGGGGCAGGATCTCCCGGGCCTTGATCAGGTCGCAGTCGGCGATTGGCCGCAATATCATTCTTTGGATCAAATGGAAGAAAAGGTGGCCGACAATGCCCGGAATTGACAAAACCCGTCCCTTTCTCAAAGTCCGCATAGCGGTTCTGACAGTATCGGATACCCGCGGCATCAGCGAAGACCGGTCCGGACAGACATTGGTGGACCGTCTTGAGGGCGCAGGGCATATTCTTGCTGACCGCAAAATAGTCAAGGACGACGTCCCGGATATTCAGGCCGTGGTACGTGACTGGATCGCCGACGAAGAAGTCGATGTGGTGATCTCAACCGGCGGCACCGGCGTCACGGGGCGCGACGTCACGCCGGAGGCCTTCACGGAACTCTATGAAAAAGAAATACCGGGCTTTGGTGAATTGTTCCGGATGCTGAGCTACCAGAAAATTGGCACGTCAACCATTCAATCGCGGGCGACAGCGGGCGTTGCAGGCGGCACCTATCTGTTTGCGCTGCCGGGCTCCACTGGTGCGGTCAAGGATGCGTGGGATGATATTCTTGTCCATCAGCTGGATTACCGCTTCATGCCCTGCAATTTCGTCGAGCTTTTTGATCGCCTGCAGGAACATGAAAAACGCACGAAAGGCTGATATTCCAACAGTCTCGATTTTACCAAATTTGCAAACCGAAAATTAAGCATTCATCGTTATGCTCGGGCTACTTGAAATACTCAGGACGAGCAGAACAACACCAATGACCAACTACTTTACAACCGCCAAATACCGCCCTCACAACCGCAAAGACCATAGACACGACCTGCCCTGCCTGCATTTGAAAATCGGCGGTCGCGAATTCGAAACCTATGACTGGAGCCTCGGCGGATTTCGCATTGATGATTTCAAAGGTCGCCCGCAAGTTGGAGCGCAAGTCACCGTCAGCCATATGTCCTATGATCCGGACAGTGTCACTGATGTGAATTCCACGGCCACCGTCACCCGCATTTTGATTGGCAAAAACCAGGTCGCCTACGCCTTTAACGAGCTTGATGAAAAAGCGTATGAATTGCTGGAAATCGCCAGAAAACGGCGGCTTTCGCATCTCTCAACAAAGTAACCGTTCGATAAAAAGCGGCCCCGCTTTCCGACAAGCGGGACCGTGCGTTTTCGCAGCATTCTGTTACGGCGTTACCCAATATCCATCCGGGGAAAGACAGGATGTCACGGTCTGCGTGTTAACATTCCCGCGATAGCGGATGGTCTGTCTGTATTGCTTACAGATATTGCCGCTTGAATCCACGCCCTCACGCAAAATCACTATTGATCCATGACGGCCATTGTCGTACCAGGTCGCAACGTCACCGACGGGCGCATCCAGAGCGGTATAAACCGCCTGATGATGCCGCTCCATCTGCCTGTTGGACAGGTTGACAACGAAATTAACATTCACAAACGGCCAGTGAAACCCTCTATATGGATAATATCCATAATAACGATACCGCGGATAAGGTTTCAAATAGACATACCTTGGCGTGTAATAATGCCTCTTATAGTAAGGCTTATACTTTGGCCCGTAATAACGGGCCTTCGAATACGGGTAATAGACAGGCTGCTTCGCCTTGTAACGCGGCTTTCCGTAATAATACGGATTGCCCTTGTTATAATGACCGGACTTGTAGGCGGCTTTCGGCTTCGGGGTGCTTTGCACCCTCCAGTGAGTATAGGGCTGGACTTTCTTGCGAGCGTGAGATTGATGTTGCCCCCCGCTATTTCGGCGTTGCTGCGGCTGGGCTTTCTGTTCTCCCCCACTGCCCCATCTACTCGAATTCCAGTTTACTTTGCCGCTTGACTGTTCGGCATGTTGGTTCTTGGTGTCAGAGTAGTTGCCTTTCTGTGCAACAGCCGGCTGGATAAGCACGCTGCTACACAAGATGATCGCAGGCATGAGATAGCTAATCTTCAGCATTTTTCTCCCCTTTCACAAGTTACGTCTTTTATATAACGCGGACGCGTCTTCATTTCCGTCGATAAAAATCAGTTTTATATTTGTTCTTGTTTTGTTCTTTCGCATTTGATAATGTACAAGAATGTATGACGATCAGGTTATCCCTTTTGTGAAAACTTTACGGCGCGGCCGCGGTGCGACGATCAATCCCGATGGCCGTTTTGAAGCCGAACAGCGAGAGCGCGTGTTTGACGGCTGGGACGTGCCTGAACCGGCCGACAAAAGGCTACGTACCTCTGTCACAATAGAAAAGCCGAAATCCATTATCAGCCGTAATACGTCACCCGACCTTCCTTTCGACAGGTCCGTCAATGCCTATCGCGGATGTGAGCATGGCTGCATTTACTGTTATGCCCGCCCCTCTCACGCTTTTATGAACCTCTCCCCCGGTCTTGATTTTGAAACTAAGCTTTTCGCTAAACCCAATGCGGCCGAGTTGCTGGCCCGCGAAATATCCCGTCCGGGCTATAAATGCCGTCCCATTGCCTTGGGTACAAATACCGATCCTTATCAGCCTATCGAGCGGGACCTCAAGATTACCCGAGAGATTATCGACGTACTGGCCGCTGCGAAACATCCCTTCACTATTACCACCAAATCAGACCTTGTGCTTCGGGACTTGGATATACTGGCGCCGTTGGCGCGGGATAACCTGGTGTCTGTTGGCGTATCGGTGACAAGTCTCGATCACAGATTATCCCGCCGTATGGAACCACGGGCGAGCGCGCCCCAAAAAAGACTGGCGGCCATTGACGATTTAAG
>NVRR01000087.1 GCA_002732675.1 Sneathiella sp.
CTGCTCAAATGTTTTTTCCACGCCCTTGCTGCTGACGACCGTCGTTGCGACCGACGCAGGCACAGTTTCAGGTTCGGCGGGCATGCCAGCTTTCGTCTCAGCTACCTTTTCTTCGGCAGAACTGGGCACCGCTTTAGGTTCTGCTGGTTCGACAGTCTCCGTGACGACTGTCGCCGTTTCCGTGACAACCGCCGCCGGGGGTTCCACCGCCTCGACGGTCTCGGTGACAGCCGTAACCGTTTCCGTGACAACAGTCGTCGCTTCCGTGACCGTCACCTCCTCCTCAACGACCTCGGTTACGACGGTGGACAACACCGGTAGAGGGGCTTGAACAGAGGTATCGGCGCGCAAGATTTCATCTGTATAGCGGGCATTTTTACGATCCGCCCTCAATCCTTCTTCAATCTCTCCGGCATCTTCGTCAATCGCCGTCTTGTCCGGGCTGGCTGGAACCGAATTCAATGTTGGGAATTCATCTGCTTTCTCGTCCGCTGTGTCCGTAGCACAGGCCGAGACCAATAATGACATCGCCAATAAAACGATACCCGCATGACAAAAAAACAGCCTGTTAAGCCGTTCGCAAAAGGAATTAAAAACTCGAGCCATCACATCGCCAGTCACGTAATTTACTTTTACCAGTTTGTGGTTCGGTAAAGAAATACAACATTTTGATTTAACTTACCTAAATTCGAAGATATCATAAAGCATATGGGCGACAAATCCGCAACGTTTTCTACAAGCGTCATGTATTAAGAATATCTTTTTTCTGGCCGCTTTTAATCGTAACTATTAGTCCCTTGCGAGCCTCCAACCTCTAACTGAACGGGTGCCATTTTGCAAAATTCCGATCCGACTGAAAATAGTAAGGAAATCATCGATAATTCCCAGGAATTTGCGGAGAATTTTGCGAAAATTGCCGTTCAAAGCCAGGAAATCGTTACAGAATTTCTTAATAGTCAGAAAACCAAGGATGTCGATCCCGACCCGTTGAATATTGGCAAGGCCTTCATGGAAATGACGACGAAAATGATGGCGGATCCGGCAAAAATCCTGGAAGCACAAACGACGCTTTGGAAAAACTATCTGGATCTTTGGCAAAATGCGGCGCTTCGGGCAAGCGGGAAGGAAGCCGATCCGTTGGCGACACCGCAAGCAGGCGACAAGCGTTTCAAATCTGAGGAATGGAGCAAAAACCAGGTATTTGACTATATTAAGCAGTCTTACCTTCTGACATCTAACTGGCTGCAGGATACCGTCGCCGACGTTGACGGACTTGACGACCAGACCAGAAAGAAAATCGATTTCTACACCAAGCAATATACGGACGCGCTCTCCCCGACTAATTTTTTCTGGTCCAATCCGGATGTCCTGAAAAAAACCATGGAAAGCAAGGGAGAGAACCTTGTCACAGGGCTTGAAAATATGCTCGATGACCTGAAACGGGGGAAAGGCCAACTCAGCCCGAAGATGACCGATGAGACGGCGTTTGAAGTTGGCAAGAACATCGCTGTTTCACCGGGTAAGGTCGTATTTGAAAATGATCTGATGCAATTGCTGCAATTTTCGCCCTCGACCAAGACAGTCTATAAGAAGCCGCTGTTGATTACACCGCCCTGGATCAATAAATTTTATATTCTGGACCTGAAGAAGGAAAATTCCTTCATCAAGTGGAGTGTTGATCAGGGCTACACTGTCTTCGTCATTTCCTGGGTCAATCCGGATGAGCGCCATAGGGAAAAGACATTCGAGAGCTATATGTCGGAAGGTATTCTGGCGGCACTGGACGCAATCGAAGCCACCACTGGCGAGCGGGAAGTCACCGCAATCGGATATTGCATTGGCGGGACCTTGATGGCATCGACATTGGCGTATCTCGCCGCGATCGGAGAAGAGCGGATCACAGCCTGCACTTTCTTCGCCACCCAGCTCGATTTTGAAGATGCGGGCGATCTGCTGATCTTCACCGATGAAGAACAAATTCAGATGATCGAGCGGAAAATGGAAGAAACCGGTTTCCTTGAAGGCCGGGACATGGCGGCAGCATTTAACATGCTCCGCTCCAACGATCTGATATGGTCTTTCGTGATCAACAACTACCTACTCGGCAAATCCCCTTTCCCGTTCGATCTTCTCTACTGGAATTCCGATACGACAAATATGCCGCCGAAAATGCATAGTTATTATCTGCGCAATATGTATCAGAAAAATTTGCTGCAAAAACCAGGGGCGCTTACCTTGGGCGGCCAGCCTATTGATCTTGGAAAAGTCACGATCCCGATCTTTGTTCAGGCCAGTAAGGAAGACCATATCGCGCCTTTTGGTTCTGTCTTCAAAAACACAACATTGTTTAGCGGGCCCGCCGTATTCATGCTGGCGGGGTCGGGCCATATTGCCGGCGTGATCAATCACCCGGACGCCAAAAAATACCAGCATTGGACAAATACGAAGAAGAAGAAATACGAAACGGCTGATGACTGGCTCGCCGATGCGACGGAGCATCCGGGGTCCTGGTGGCCCTATTGGGATAAATGGCTCAGTAAAAAATCCGGGCCAAAAGTGCCTGCACGTGATCCATCAAAAGGTAAATTGAAAGCCATTGAAGACGCGCCGGGAAGCTATGTTAAGGTCAGAGCGAAATCTGCAAAACCCACTGACTGATTGCGTTATTTAGCGTCAACGCGATAGTCGTCAGGCACGAAGAAAATGTGGTCCAGTGATTTTTTGGCGGCGTGGCAAGCGATGCAGAATTCTACATTTTCTGCGTTCTCGCCTTTCGTCATGCCAAAAATACTCCCGTCGGGCAAGACCATCGTATAGCGCCAATCGCCACTTTTTCCGTTAAAACCGCTGTTCATTTTTTCCATGAGGAACAACGCTCCAGGATATACATGTCGGTCGGATGTCACTGAAAAGCTGCCCTTGGCAAGGATGGAACCTTCGGGATAAGTCTCGCCTTTTTTGAGCGACCCGTAGTCATGAGCAATCATGTTGGCATAATTGTTGACATAACGCGCACCGTGGGTTGCTGAAATATAGGGGGCTTTGTTATACCGTTGCCAGCTCGTATATTTTGCAGCAGCGCCGATATCAGATTGCGCGAAGATAGCGCGAATATCTGGCAGCACGGTCTGATAAATCTTCTCAGCTTGCTGCTTGGTCAGATTGGCGGGGTCAGAGAGCTCAATATGCCCGATCGGCTTATCGCCGGTATCTGCTTGTGCCTGAACGGCGCCAGGGAGAAAGGCGCAGAACAGGCACAGATAAGTCGCGATAAGACTGTTTTTTGTCCTGAGGGTAAATGAGGTCATGATCGGCCTTTCAGCGCACCTAAAGCAACACCCCTCACCCTTTGCGGCTCGGATGATGCCCCCTTGCCAACACCCGAGAACGCTCACTAATTGACGCGGTATTCTTCCGGTAAGAAGAACAAGCTATCAGTATCTTCCGCCGCCATGTGGCATTCGTAGCAGAATGTAACGGCCTCAGTACCCGTACTATTTGTCGTGCCGACGGTCTGCCCATTTGGCAAGATCAGCGTGTATTTCCAATCGCCACTTGCCTTGCTAAAGCCAGCCGCCATTTTTTCCATTACGAACAAAGGCCCGACAACGGCCCGCCCGTCGGTTTGAACCGCGAAACTATCCTTAGCGAGCACGGAGCCAACCGGCATCCTGCCATTTTCTTCATATTTAAGGTAAGCTTCCTCAGCCACCGCGTTGGCATAATTACTAACATGTCGCCCACCATGGGTTCCCGATGCATAGGGTGCCGTCGAGAACACTTTCCAATCCGTATAATATGTGGCGTGATCCAGCCCTGATTTCGCATAGGAATTCTTCATATCCGCTTTCAGGCAGTCATATGTGGCATTGGCTTCAGCGGGCTCAAGCTCCACGTCCGCCATGGCAGACGCGCCGCAGGGTCCGCACGGGTTACAAGGGTTGCTGGCAGCACAAGGGTTCTTGGCGGCGCATGGATTACAGGGATTGCAGGCTTTCTTCGCCGCACATGGGTTGCAGGCGCCACAAGCGCTTGGCTTCTTCGCCGCGCAAGGATTGCAGGCCGCCGCTTTCTGAACAGAGGGGACAACACAGTTTGCGCTACTTTTCGCCGCGCAAGGATTACAGGCATTTGCCGCGCAAGGGTTCTTGGCAGCACATGGATTGCAGGCTTTCTTGGCGGCGCAAGGATTGCACGCACCGCAGGGTTTTTTAGCAGCACATGGGTTGCAGGCGTTGGCTGGCTTCTTCGCCGCACATGGGTTACATGCCGCCGCGGCGGGCTTCACCGTCATCAAAGATACCGGTACGGCCACCGTTGCCACCGCAATTAATCCGCCGACACCCATCAAGGCCGGAATGAAGGTCGTTGATAAAAGCTTTCCCTGAAATGACGGCATAAATTTTCTCTCCCAAAATTGCGCAGAGTGCACTCTGATACTCTCATGGAAAATTTACGCCGAGCCGGAAAAACAATCCCCTCAACTTTCTTCACGATAGGGTGAGATTTAGAACCAGGCTCTGAAGCTCAGCCGAGCTCCGTCTTATAGGTCTGCGCCAGTTTGGCATAATGCCCGGCACCGTTCGTCAAGGACGCCCGCTCTTCGTCGGTTAATTGACGGAGACATTTCGCCGGAGATCCGCCCCTTAGCTCACCGGCACGCACCCGCTTTCCAGGGGTAACCAGAGCGCCCGCGGCAACCATTCCGCCACTTTCTACAACGACACCATCCATTACGATCGCGCCAAGCCCGACAAAACTGCCATTTTCCAACGTACAGCCATGGATCATGCAGTTATGCCCAACCAGCACATCATCGCCGATTGTTGTGGAGAAAGTGCCGTTGGACACATGGATCACGGTTCCGTCCTGGATATTGCTGCGCTCCCCAACACGAATGGCATGAACGTCGCCGCGAAGGACACAGTTGAACCAGATACTGGAACCCTCCCCGATTTCGACATCCCCGATAATCGACGTAGACGGCGCAATAAAGGCGCTTTCCGCGATGTTGGGGGTGATCCCCTTAAAGGGAATAATATGAGCAGACATGACTATTTAACTCCTTACGGGAAAAGAGGCGCTTGTTCCAGACCAAGCGTTTCCGCCAGGCCGAACATCAGGTTCATATTCTGAACCGCCTGACCGCTTGACCCTTTGACAAGGTTATCGATCACGGCGATCACAACCGCACGCCCCGGTATCCTGTCTTCAAAAACGTTAATAACGCAATTGTTTGATCCCCGAACCATTTGGGTATGCGGAACGCCGCCGTCCGGCAATACCCGCACAAAAGGCTCCCCATCGAAGGTTTGCTCGAAGGCGCTTCGGATATCCGCTGCGGTCTTTCCGGGCGTCAACCTGACATGGGATGTGATCAATTCACCCCGGCTCATGGGGACAAGATGCGGCACGAAATTAACCCGGACATCGGCGGCGGGGGCACCAATCGCCTTCGCAACCTCCTGCTCAATTTCCGGGGCATGGCGATGCTTGGCGACACTATAGGGACTTAATCCCTCCCCGGCCTCGCTAAACAGCGTATTTTGCTTCAAACCCCGGCCCGCGCCCGTCACACCCGATTTGGCGTCAATGACCAGATCATAGGCATCAATGATACCCGCTGATACCAATGGCAATAACGAGAGCAATGCCGCAGTTGGGAAGCAACCCGGACAGGCCACCAGCCGGGCGGCGCTAATGGCGCTTCGGTTCATTTCGGTTAGGCCATAGACGGCTTCCACTTGCAAATCCGGCGCGCGATGTTCATGGCCATACCATTCCGCATAGGTCGCCACGTCATCAATCCGGAAGTCCGCTGACATATCGACGATTTTCAAATCACCGGGCAAACTGGCAATGAGTTCCTGCGTGGTGCCATGGGGCAATCCGCAAAAGACGACATCGGCCTCGCGCCAGTCAACCTCATCAAGGGCAATCATATCGGGGAGGCCATAGCCGCCAAGGTGCGGATATACTTCCGCGACGGACTGGCCCGCCTTTCGGTCCGCCGTCAGAAAGCTAATGTCAACATTTGGATGCCGCAGCAGCAGCCGCATGGCTTCTGCGCCGGTATAGCCGCTGGCGCCGACAATCCCGGCTTTGATTTTCTGTCCTGTACTGGTCATCTTATTTATCCGGGCCTTTATATTCGGCGCCGAACTCCTCTAAGCAATTATTTGGTCAGATATTGCTGGTGCTCGCCCTTCAGGGCCTTATCTGCAAACCAGATCAATATGTTTAAATCGAAAATCTCTCTTGCGTCATCGTCCAGTCGGAGGCGGCCTTTTTTCAGGCCCGCAAGGATTTCCTTATTTGCTTTTCGAAGGAGGGCGTTTCGAACCGATCCCCGGACATCCAGCTGATCTTTCATTTCTGTGATCAGCTCATCCCCTTGAACAGTGTGAGTATAATCCTTCACCGTCAGGGCGAAAGTCCCTTCTGCGTCCAAATCGATACCCAGGCTGTCAATCACCAGGTTGTCCGCATTTTTGATCGGGTAATCCATGTCCATAATTCCCAAGGCGTCGTAAAGAGGTTAATTCAGGAGGGTTTTCTACACTAATTCAGATGCCGCGCAAAGATTTCCGAGCCAATACCCGGCGAAAGCGCAATAAAAAAGGCGGCCGGAGCCGCCTTTTCATTCACCGGAACATAATTCTCAGTCCAGCAGCACAAGCTCTTCCGCTGATGTTTTGCCGTTACGTCCTTCAACAAGTTCAAACTGAACTTTTGCGTTTTCTGTGAGGGACGTCAAACCAGCTCGTTCAACAGCTGAAATATGCACAAAAGCGTCTGCCCCGCCGTCTTCTGGTGCGATGAAGCCGTAGCCTTTAGTCGGGTTAAACCACTTTACTGTACCTGTTGCCATTTTTAGTCTCCCGGACACTAATTCTATATTTCCAATTAAAACCGCCGACGAAGTGCCCGATTGCAGCGAGATTCTGACTGGTGGAGATCCCTGACATCACGAAAATCGGATGCCCCTTTTCAATCCCAGATGTTTCGGGTACTGGAAAATTGTTACAATTGCAAGAAACAATTGTGCCAAATCCGATAAATGTGATCAACTTCACTTTCTTTTTTTCCCGCCCCGCGACGACGATAATATATGCTGCCAAGTAGTGAAAACCGGCTGGAGATACGCGGATGGTTCCAGAACTTAGTTTAATCTTGGCCTTTATCGCCAGTGCGCTCCTTCTCGCCGCAGTGCCAGGTCCGGATGTCGTTTATGTGGCGATGCGCGGGCTTGCGCAAGGGCGGCGCGCCGGGCTGGTGGCGGCCTTAGGGCTGATAACGGGGATTTTCGTTCATATTCTGCTCGCCGCCCTCGGCCTCTCAGCCATCCTTGCCTCCTCCCCCCTATTATTTTCCATCATCAAATATGCAGGCGCCCTCTATATCCTGTATATCGGGTGGCAGATTGCCCGCGCCGCGCCGCTGGAACTCGATGGAAATCAGCAGCAGATGCCGCTCCGCCAGATATTCCGGCAAACCGTATTGATGAATATCTTGAACCCGAAAGTCGCGCTGTTTTTTTTGGCATTTTTACCGCAATTCGTTGATACCGCGTCTGAACATGCAACGGCCCATTTCATCTTTTTCGGATTCCTGTTCCAGATCTGCTCATTGTTCGTCATGGCCAGCGTTGGTATCTTCGCGGGCTCCATTTCGTCGGCTTTGAGACAAAATGAATTTGCGGGCTTATATATAAACAGAATAGTCGGCACGATCGTGATGCTGTTGGGCGCCGCCATTCCGGCCAAGGAGATATGGGATTTCGTTTCTGAAAACTAGGATCAGCAGTTAATTGGGGTAAGGAGAAAGAACATGGGACATACGGGAAGTTGCCTTTGTGGCGCGGTTGCCTATGAAGTAAGCGGGGCGCTCAGGGACGTAATTTTCTGCCATTGCAACCAGTGCCAGCGTTCCAGCGGAAACTATTTTGCCGCGACCGCCGCGGCAAATGATCACTTCAAGCTTACCGAGGATCGCGGCCTGAAATGGTATAAATCTTCCGATTGGGCGGCGCGCGGTTTTTGCCAGGAATGCGGTGCCAATATGTTTTGGCGGAGGAAAAATGCGGATCGTATCAGTATTATGATGGGCACCCTTGATGCGCAGGACACAGGGCTTAAAGCCACGCGCCATCTTTTTGTCGCCGACAAGAAGGACTATTATGACATCCTGGATGGCGCCGCTCAATTTGACACGTACCCACAGGAGTTGAAAGACGGATAAGGAATATACTATGAAACTGGAAGGATCCTGTCATTGCGGTGGCGTGTCATTTGAATTGATGTCCGCACACCCTTACCCTTTTAACTACTGCTTTTGTTCGATTTGCCGCAAGACCCAGGGCGGCGGCGGCTTTGCCATAAACCTAGGTGGTGACGCGGCGAGCCTGAAAATCAACGGAGCAGAAAATATTTCGGTTTATCAGGCCCGGCTTCAAGATGAGAAAACGGGCGAATTCCACACCAGCCCCGGCAAAAGGCATTTTTGCCGCATTTGTGGAAGCGGGCTTTGGCTTTTTGACCCGCGTTGGCCAGAACTGGTCCACCCTTTTGCGTCGGCCATTGATACGGAACTCCCGTCTCCGCCCGAGCATACCTATTTGATGATGGCGTCGAAGAAAAGCTGGGTGCCGTGCCAGCCCGGTCCAGACGACAAAATATTTGATGAATACCCGGACGAATCTATAGCGGCCTGGCATCAACGCCAGAAACTAGAATGCTGATGTAGGGTCGTTGGTTTCGCGGACGTCATATTTTCACAATATTTGGTCGCGATAACTCCTCATCAGATATTCTCGCAGTAGAAATGGAAGCCATGCGCAAACTAACATTACTTCGTCATGCGAAATCCAGTTGGGATGACCCGGAAAAAACCGATTTTGAAAGGCCTTTGGCGCCCCGCGGACGGCGGGCGGCGCTTAAAATCGCGGCGTTTCTTGCAAGACATCACCTTAACCCTGATTTTATTCTGTGTTCCCCGGCGCAGCGAACCCGTGAAACCCTCGCCCGCATACTTCCGTTTTTGACGGAGGATATCGAGATACGGATGGACCGGGCGGTGTATTCTGCCGGGATCGGGGACGGTCTTGTGGCGTATCTGAAGACGCGCCCGGCCGACAATCAGCACATTATGATTATTGGTCACAACCCGACCATGCAGCAGCTGGCGCTCACTCTGGCCAAACCGGATCAAGCCGGACAATATTCCGAAATGGAACGGAAATTTCCATCAGCCGCTCTCGCCCATATCGAATTTGATATCTCGTCCTGGCGGGAGCTAAAGAGTGATGGACGCCTCATGCATTTCGTCCTACCTAAAAACCTCAAGGGGAATAAAGGCGGTGCTGTTTGAAAAAAATTGACCTCTCAACGTGGGAGCGCAAAAGGCAATATGAACTTTTCAGGTCCTATACCTTTCCGCATTTCAGTCTGACAGTCCGGCTGGATATCACCGAATTCGTCGAGATGGCGAAAGCGGAAAAGATTTCGCGGTTCAATGCCGTTCTGTTTGCCGTCATGAAAGCGGCGAATAACATCCCCGAATTTCGCACCCGGTTCCACCAGGAGCAAATCGTCGAATATGATATCGTTCATCCCTCCTACACCGTTCCCATTGCCAACGATCATTTTGCCTTTTGCGACGCAGAATATTCAAACGACTGGGCGACGTTTGACAGGAACTGCCGCCATTCGTCAGAACAGGCTCGGGCACAGCCGGAATTGGCAGATAACGCCGCCGAAACTCAACATTGGATATACACCAGCTGCACGCCCTGGCTGGATTTTAGTGCGGCGACACATCCCGTTGCCAACGCCGATGACTGTATTCCGCGTATCGCCTGGGGGAAAATCACGAATGACAGGGATCGCTGGCACCTCCCGGTCAACCTGCAGGTCCATCACGCCTTGATGGACGGGTTTCACGCGGGGAAATTTTATGAATATCTGGAGAAAAACCTGACCGGCTTTAAGGCCGACAACATCACATCATGAAGAGATATCGATATAGGTACTCCGCTCTACCGAAAGCGAAAGTATCTGGTCTTCGCGTGTAATTCTGACCTCTGCTTCGACAAAGCCGCTCGAGAAGAATATAAGGCGGTTACAGATGTCGTCATGGTCAAGGAGCGGAAACCCGACCGCCGCACTTCTGGCAATTTTTCCGCTTCTTGTTCGCCCCGCAAGTATGACAATAATCCCGCAAGGCTGCGTAACCATCATGGTTACACTCCTGCTTGCCTCATCGCGAAATTCATCAGGCCATAAATCAAGCAAATTTTTGCCGGTGATTTCCTGGCCAAAAAACTCGACAAGTTCTGTGCCCGCCAGGCGTGAGATAACTTCTTCACCCGACTGCACCTCATACATCGCGATACCGGGTAAAAGCCGGACGATCTTGGTGGGATCAAAAGCACTGCGGTTTGGAACGCCGCCATCCCGCGGCAAACTGCGCCAGTAATCCGCAAATTCCTCTGCTTCTGGCGTTATCCAGTCAAGTTGATCGAAGGTTTTAAGAGACATAAAAAATATACACGAATTCCCAAAATACTTTCTACCGCTATATCACTTAACGTTATAAGTGCCAATGAAGAGATTAGTTCAGAAAATGTGGTGGCGTATATAAAAGGTTCTGAAAAGCCAAATGAATATGTGGTCATATCTTCTCATTTAGATCATATAGGCAT
>NVRR01000088.1 GCA_002732675.1 Sneathiella sp.
ATAAATAGGCAAGAAAAAACTACAAACCATCTGAATGTAGATATTTTCATAACCCCCACTTTTCTGCTCGGACATGCTTTGGTACCTCGCCCGAACAAACATTTGCCTGCTATATTATATAACCTTGATAAAGGTGACCCATATAGAAAGGCTAGATTATGACTAATCAAGAATTCACAACTCTATTATCTTCCAGTTTTGAAAACTCCGGCTACCGAATTGAAGTCGAACAAGACATGGAAGAATTCGCGGAACTTCGAAAAAGCACGCCGGATCATGCCATGCTTGTTCCCGCTTTTGACTATCAGAAATCGGATCAATCCAACAGCCGATGGCTTCGTGTTTCTGACAAGAAAGGGAACCTCGCGTGTATCGGCGCCTTCAAGTCTTTTGAGACTAATAATCTGCATAGCCTGATTTCCACTGGCAAAATTTGGTACGACAATCCACCGTTTGATCCTTATGAAATCCTTTGTGATACGTCCCAGGTCGTTGGTAAATGCTATTACCGTGGTGGTATGTATGTCTATCCAGGTCATAATAAAACAGGCCTTCCTTGGGGGTTAGCCACATATGCTCAGGCAATCGCCGTCACTGAGGGAATCGATTGGATTGTTGGTCAAGCTTTCAAGGAAATTGTTGACACCGGAATTCCATCTCATGCTTACGGATTTGAAACTATTGACCTGCAGTATCAATTGACGGGCCATTGCCCGCTTAAGGGGCCTCTGGGAGCCGATAAGTGTCTTTTCTATCTTTTGACTTGCAGTAGATCCCATTTCATCAACAATATAGGAAGAGCTTGGGATATCTTGATATCGTGTCGCGATAAGAAGCTGATTGATGCGGCCCGAGAATATAAGCGGGTTTATTATGCGGAAAAACGACCTCGGATCGCTGCCTAATATCGTCTCTTTCGAATATTCACTTGTGCCGGTTTCCTTGACACGATAATAGACCTCCCGAAGATTGGCGGCATATTTTTCGTCTGGGAAGTCGGCCAAGTGCATTCCTGCCAAGTCTGGCTTCAGTTTGCACCGTCGGTCGTATTGGCTAAAGAAATATCCATCAGGCTGGTCTGCCTGAGCATTAACAATATGCCACATCCAATTAGGGGCTATTGTTGTCTGTAATTTATGAAGGTCTTCTTTCGATAAATTACCGCCCTTGAGGTCAAACCAGCGCTGTAACATATCACCCTGCTCGTCCAATAAATGAATGGAGCCGGTCGGGTAATTTGTTGTCTGCCTGATTGTTTCCATTTCTATCTCAGCCCCAGCGGTATCATACGACCGTAATTCTCATTGATGTCAAATGAATGCTACTTTAACGAAGAAAATTGACAAGGAAAATACTATTCAGTTTTGGAATGAAAAGTTAATTTTCCTGTCGGTCTGTGATAATTTCGATAAGAAAATTTGTCTGATTTAGATAATCAAGATATTGGTCTATAAGCAATTTCGTAGATCTTACATACTTTCTCTTGTTGTCATTTGGTATGAAATAATATTCAATTAAATTTTGATCCTCCATATTTTTGAGCGCCTTATACATTGAGGAGCTGCTCAGTTTTGTATAGGCGATGAGGGTGCTGATGTCTGGGTCGAAACCGACGATATCAGCTGACGCCAATGCTGACGTAATCAAAAACTGATTGTAGTTTGAAAGGGCTGGCGAACTGGTCCGTATTTTTGTCATCGCAACCGTGAAGCTAGACAACCGCTTGAGCTTGTCCGGGCTTAGTTCTCTGCCTGCCCATTTTTCTTCATATTTCATGGCGTCATCTGATGATTGCCAAATTTGTAATAGTTCTACTCATAAATATAGGTTGAATAAGAGGCCAACAAAATGCAAGCATTATAATTGTAATTTATTGACTGAGGAGAGCCATAAAAAATGAATTTATGGTTCTTAGAAATTGGAATGAATGCAAGGGCATTGTCACCTTAACTTCCTGTAGCCTCGAAATTCCCGTCACTTTTTGCATAGGCAGCTAGCGCTTGCAGTCGCCCATAAGAAATGTCGCCTTCCTCGAATAACGATGACCATTTCATCCAAATGCCGTTCTTACCCTTTACATTGACCGGTCATCGATAAGTGAATTGGGTTTTGCCAGATTTTCAAGCGCTAACAAATCACCAAGATATACCCTCGGTCCGTCAACGGTTACCCCATAGGGCTTTAAAGTATTGAAAGCCCTGGAGAGATTTTCAGGCGCCATTCCCAAAAGAGAGGCCAGCGTGCGCTTATCATGGGGGAGCAACAAAGAGCCATTGCAGCCCTGATCATTATGATAGCGGAGCAACCGGTTCGCCAGCCGTTCGACGCCTGTTCTGAGCTTCAGGCTTTTATGCTCCTTGACCACAGCGCGATAACAGTTCGCAAGCTCTCGAATGATTGCCGCTGCGAAGGCGGTATCCTTTTCGAAGGCGGCGCGGATATCTTCGGACGGGATCATTAATATGCGGGATCGCTGGCTGGTGCGGGCTGACATCAGATAAACGGCGTCTTTCAGGGCTGCCGCGAGGATAAAAGTACCAATTGGAGAAACCATCGCCATCGTGGTTTCCCGGCCGTTCGATGAGGCGAACAACTCGACACATCCCTCAACGACAACATAAAGAAAGTCCGCCGTATCGCCTTCCTCTATAAGCACCACATGATCTGGAAAAGTCTGAAAATAGGCGGCCTTGACGATTGAATCAAATGTCGCCTCTTCCATGGTCTGGAAGAGGTGGATAGAGCGTACTTCTGGCAAATCAGCTGACCGCATTCGTCCCTCGCTTGATAAATATCAAGAGGTACTTTAACTAACTTACAGCACGAAATCCATATTATTTCTCATCGTTCTTGATTTTTCAAAATCACCGATCTGGCATTTGTCAATGATAGCCTTGTTTTTACATGAAAATTCCACGCAGTTGATCTGGATCAAACTTCCTCCGTCATGATTGCGCTCCATTGCACCAAGAACGAATGACCTGCCCGGCATTAGTAAGGTTCAAGAGGGGATAATATCATGAGTACGACGATCATAAGTGCGGCCGAACAAAAGAGGGCGCTTACGGCCAGCACTCTTACCTTTACTGTATGTTTTGCTGTCTGGACGATCTTTTCGATCATCGGGATCAAGATCAAGGCCGACCTGGGTTTATCCGACACGCAATTCGGTATTCTGGTCGCGACACCTATTCTAACAGGATCGATAAGCCGTATCTTTCTCGGTATCTGGGCCGATCAGTATGGCGGGCGATTAGTCTATACAATACAAATGCTGCTGACGGCCTTTGCGGCTTATCTTCTGACCCTGGTTTCCACGTACGAGATGTTTCTGGTTGCCGCCCTTGGCGTTGGACTGGCCGGCGGGAGTTTCGCGGTCGGGGTCGCCTATGTTGCCAAATGGTATCCCAAAGAAAAACAGGGTACGGCCCTTGGCATTTTCGGTATGGGTAATGTTGGCGCGGCGGTGACCAATTTCGGCGCCCCGTTCCTGCTGGTCCTTGTTGGCGGCCAATGGCAGGGTGTGGCGCAGATTTATGCCATCGTTTTGGCCATCGCTGCTGTCCTGTTTTTTCTACTCACCAAGGAAGATCCGGATGTCGCCGCGCGTAAAAAAGCGGGCGAAAAGCACGCTTCATTCCGCGAGCAACTCGAACCCCTGAAGAACCTGCAAGTCTGGCGCTTTTCGCTCTACTATTTCTTTGTCTTCGGTGCCTTCGTCGCGCTCGCACTCTGGCTGCCCCGCTACTATGTCGGGGCCTATGGGCTGGAGCTGGAAACCGCCGGGATGCTGGCGGCGGCCTATGCGCTGCCGGGATCAGTCTTCCGCGCGCTGGGCGGGTGGATATCGGATAAATGGGGCGCTCGGACGGTCATGTACTGGACCTTTATCGCCTGTGTTGTCTGCAGCTTTTTTCTCTCCTATCCGTCGACGGATTATACGGTGGCGGGGATTAACGGGCCGATTACCTTCAACATCACTATTCCGCTCTGGCTGTTTGTTGGCCTGACTATAATTCTCGGGTTTTTCATGTCGCTGGGTAAGGCGGCTGTCTACAAGCACATTCCGACTTATTATCCGGGGCATGTCGGATCCGTCGGTGGCATTGTCGGCCTTATCGGCGGGCTTGGAGGGTTCTGTCTGCCGATCGCTTTCGGTTTCATGAATGACGTCACCGGCGTCTGGACGAGCTGCTTCATGTTGCTTACCCTCATTATCGCCGTGGCTCTGACCTGGATGCATTTCACTATCCTGCGCATGGAAAAGAAACAGATCCCAGAGCTCAGGGGCCCGCGCAATTTGCCCGAGCTTGAAAGCCTGCATAATCATTGAAAATTAGCGCCGCGACGGAAGTAAAAAACGACCAGACGGCAAACAGGAGAGCAAAATGTCTGATTTCAAAAAACATGATCTAAGAGGGTGGGACCCGGATAATGAGGACCAGTGGGCAAGCGAGGGTAAATCCATCGCCACCCGCAACCTGTGGATATCAATCCCTGCCTTACTTTGCGGTTTTGCCGTCTGGCTCTATTGGGGCATCATTACCGTACAAATGATAAACTTGGGATTTGCGTTCGAACGGAGCGAGCTTTTCACGCTGACCGCCATTGCCGGTCTATCAGGCGCGACGCTCCGTATTCCGAGCTCATTCTTTATCCGGCTCGCCGGAGGGCGCTATACGATCTTCTTTACCACCGCGCTTCTGATTATCCCGGCGCTTGGCACCGGGATGTTGCTGCAGGATCCAAACTCGTCGCTCTGGCAGTTCCAGATTCTAGCGCTCTTGAGCGGTTTCGGCGGCGGCAATTTTGCCTCTTCTATGTCCAATATCAGCTTTTTTTATCCGAAAAAAATTCAGGGATATGCGCTTGGCATGAATGCCGGTCTCGGTAATTTCGGGGTCACAACTATGCAGATCCTGGTGCCGCTTGTGATGACGTTTGGCCTGTTTGGTGGGGATCCGATGATCCTGAAAAATGCATCCGGGACCTTGATCGGGAAAATTCCAGCTGGAACAGAGACCTATATCCAGAATGCCGGATATGTCTGGCTGCTGTTTCTGGTGCCGCTCGCCATTGCCGCCTGGTTCGGCATGAATAATATTCGCGATGATCATGTCTCACCCGATGCAGACTCGGCGTTCGGCGGGTTCCTGAAAATCGGCGGCATGTTGCTGATCGGTCTCGCAACGTCAGTCTTTGGTTTGTGGTTGATGCTGCCGGCCAGCGTTGGTGGGTCAGGATTGATGCTGTCGAAATGGTTGGTCCTGCCAATTGTCATCGTCTTGACCCTGATCTGTATGAAGCTTATCCCGGGGAAGACCCAAGCCAACCTGAAACGTCAGTTCAAAATTTTCAATAACAAACACACCTGGGCGATGACGGTGATCTATACCATGACCTTTGGTAGCTTCATTGGCTTTTCCGCGGCGCTGCCACTGGCGATCAAAGTCATTTTCGGCTTCCAGCACGGTATGATCGATGGCGTGATGGCCCATGATATCGTCAATCCGAACGGGCCGAGCGCCCTGATGTATGCTTGGATGGGGCCTTTCATCGGCGCGCTTATCCGCCCCATCGGCGGAAAGATGGCGGATAAATTCGGCGGAGCGCGGGTCACCCAGATCGTTAGCGTTGTGATGGTCTGCTCGGCTCTCGGTGTCGCCTATTTCATGAAGGCGGCCTATGGATCAATGACGCCAGAGGTTTATTTCTTCCCCTTCCTCATTCTGTTCATCCTGTTGTTTGCGGCGACAGGCATTGGCAACGGATCGACCTTCCGGACGATTGCCATCGTGTTTGATAAGGAACAGACCGGGCCCGTCCTTGGCTGGACGTCAGCCATTGCTGCCTATGGCGCCTTCATTATTCCCAAGGTTTTTGGTGAGCAAATCAAGGCGACAACACCTGAATATGCGCTGTATGGGTTCGCCATATTTTACGGCGTCTGCATCGTGATCAACTGGTGGTTCTACTTGCGCAAGAATGCGTATGTGAAGAACCCGTAAGCAATTGATATTGGGAGTATATTTATGAGCAATCTGTTAGATCGTCTCAGCTATTTCACCGCCAGTCCCGAAGTGTTTTCGGAGGGGCATGGTATCACGACGGAAGAAAGCCGGGAATGGGAGCATGCCTACCGTGGTCGCTGGTCGCACGATAAGATTGTCCGTTCGACCCATGGCGTGAATTGCACTGGGTCCTGTTCGTGGAAGATCTATGTCAAGAACGGCCTGGTTACTTGGGAAACCCAGCAGACTGACTATCCAAGAACGCGGCCGGATATGCCAAACCATGAACCACGCGGCTGCGCTCGTGGGGCCAGCTATAGCTGGTATCTCTATAGCGCCGCCCGCCTAAAATACCCTCTGGTGCGTAGCCGCCTGATCAAACTCTGGCGGCAGGCAAAAAAACAGCATCCTGATCCGGTTGACGCCTGGGCCAGCATTGCTTCCAACTCAGCCAAAATGCGTGAATATAAAGAAATACGCGGGCTTGGCGGATTTGTCCGAGCTGACTGGGAAGAAGTGAATGAAATTATAGCTTCCGCCAATATCTATACAGCGAAAGAGTATGGTCCGGACCGGGTTATTGGATTTTCGCCGATCCCGGCAATGTCCATGGTCTCCTATGCCGCGGGCAGTCGATATTTGTCCCTGATCGGCGGCGTTTGCATGAGTTTTTATGACTGGTATTGCGACTTGCCACCAAGCTCTCCGCAGACATGGGGCGAACAGACGGATGTGCCGGAAAGTGCAGACTGGTATAACTCGGGCTATATCATTGCCTGGGGTTCGAACGTTCCGCAAACCCGTACTCCGGATGCGCATTTTTTCACCGAGGTCCGCTATAAAGGCACCAAGACAGTTTCCGTAACGCCCGACTATTCGGAAGTCGCCAAGCTGACGGATCTCTGGCTTAACCCACGGCAGGGGACCGATAGCGCCATGGCTATGGCTATGGGTCATGTGATCCTGAAGGAATTCCACCTTTCCGGAAAGTCGAGCTATTTCCGCGACTATTGTCAGCAATACACGGATATGCCGTTCCTGGTACGGCTTGACAAACAGGGCGATCGTTATGTCGCCGGGCGAACCTTGCGGTCCAGCGAGCTTGCGGGCAGCCTTGGCGAGACCGAAAATACGGATTGGAAGCCTGTCCTTTTCGATAGCACGTCGAAAAGCCTCAAAGTTCCAAATGGCACTGTCGGATCAAGATGGGATAAAAGCGCCAAATGGAATTTGGAGATGAAAGACGCTCATGACGGAAGTGATATCTCTCCGGAAATGACCTTTATTGATGATAAGGATGACGTCGTTACAGTCGGCTTCCCTTATTTTGGCAATCTGGAAAATGATCAGCCTATTTTCAATCATTCCGACCATGAGGGCATCCTTGACCGGCGTGTCCCGGTAAAGAAAGTAACGACGGCGGAGGGCGACATTCTGGTTGCCACCGTGTTCGATTTGATGGTTGCGAACTACGGGATAGATCGCGGACTGGGCGGCGACAATGTCGCCAAATCCTTCGATGAGGATATTCCCTATACCCCAGCATGGCAGGAACGCTTCACCGGCGTGAAAGCTGCCAAGGTGATAAAAGTTGCGCGGGAATTTGCCGACAATGCCGACAAGACCCATGGCCGCTCGATGGTCATTCTCGGGGCGGGAGTCAATCACTGGTACCATATGGACATGATCTATCGCGGGATCATGAATATGCTGATCATGTGTGGCTGTGTCGGGCAGTCTGGCGGCGGCTGGGCGCATTATGTGGGGCAGGAAAAACTGCGGCCACAGACCGGTTGGCAACCGCTTGCCTTCGGCCTCGACTGGAGCCGTCCGCCGCGCCAAATGAATTCCACCAGCTTTTTCTATAGCCACTCTGACCAATGGCGCTATGAAAAACTGCAGCTTGATGAAATTCTCTCGCCAACGGCGGATAAGGAGAAATGGAAAGATACCTCGCTGCTGGACTGCAATGTTCGCTCCGAGCGGATGGGTTGGCTGCCATCAGCGCCGCAACTGAGTCAGAACCCGCTGGAACTCGCGCGTGAAGCCGATGCCGCCGGAATTTCCGGCGCGGATCATGTGGTCAATAAGCTCAAATCCGGCGACCTTCAATTCTCTTGCGAGGATCCGGATAATCCGAAGAACTTCCCGCGCAATCTCTTCATCTGGCGCTCCAACCTGCTGGGGTCTTCGGGCAAGGGCCATGAATATATGCTCAAGCATCTCTTGGGCACAAAAAATGGCATTCTTGGCAAGGATCTTGGTGACAGCGACGCGCAGAAACCGTCGGAAGTCGTCTGGCATGATGAGGCGCCGGAGGGAAAGCTCGATCTTGTTGTGACGCTCGATTTCAGAATGTCCACGACCTGCCTCTATTCAGATATTGTGCTGCCAAGCGCCACCTGGTATGAGAAAGACGACCTCAATACTTCAGATATGCATCCCTTTATCCATCCTTTGAGCCAGGCCGTTGATCCGGCCTGGGAAAGCCGGAGTGATTGGGAAATATACAAGGGCCTCGCCAAAGCCTATTCGGATATCTGTCCCGGTCACCTCGGGGTAGAGAAAGATATCGTCTCACTGCCGATCCTGCATGATACGCCGGGCGAGCTTGCGCAGGCTTTCGATGTGAAGGACTGGAAAAAAGGAGAGGTTGACCCGATCCCCGGTAAAACCATGCCCAACCTGATCACCGTCGAGCGCGATTACCCCAATACCTACCAGCGCTTTACCTCCATCGGGCCGCTCTTGGAAAAACTCGGGAATGGCGGCAAGGGTATTAACTGGAATACCGACGCGGAAGTGGCGTTTCTCGGCCTGCTCAACGGAACACATCATGAAGGGTCAAACACAGATCGGCCCAAGCTGGAAACGGCGATTGATGCGGCGGAGATGATCCTCTCCCTTGCACCGGAAACGAACGGTCAGGTTGCTGTCAAAGCGTGGCAGGCTCTTGGGCTGGCGACAGGACTCGATCATACCCATCTCGCGCGGCCCAAGGAGGATGAGAAACTCCGGTTCCGCGATTTGCAGGCGCAGCCCAGAAAGATCATCTCCTCGCCGACCTGGTCCGGCATTGAGGATGAACATGTCAGCTATAATGCCTGCTATACCAATGTCCATGAACTGATCCCCTGGCGAACGCTGACTGGCCGTCAGCATTTCTATCAGGACCATGAATGGATGCGCGATTTCGGCGAGGGCTTCTGCGTCTATAAAGGGCCTGTGAATACCAAGACCCTGTCGTCGGTATCCAAACATAGCAAGGGCGACAAGCATGTCGCGCTCAACTGGATCACACCGCATCAGAAATGGGGAATCCATTCCACCTATTCTGACAACCTGCTGATGCTGACCCTGAACCGCGGTGGCCCCGTCGTCTGGATCAGTGAGGTGGATGCGAGAAAGATCGATGTCAAGGATAACGACTGGCTTGAGCTTTACAATGCCAATGGTGCCGTCGTCGCCCGCGCCGTCGTCTCGCAGCGCGTACCGGAGGGCATGACGATGATGTATCACGCCCAGGAAAAAACCATCAATACGCCGATATCGCCAACGACAGGGGCGCGGGGCGGTATCCATAATTCGGTGACCCGTACTGTCGTCAAGCCGACGCATATGATTGGTGGTTATGCGCAGCTGTCTTATGGCTTCAACTACTACGGCACCGTCGGCTCTAATCGTGACGAGTTTGTCGTGGTCCGGAAGATTGAACATGTTGATTTCGGTGACGAAAACCTCGTCACTGAAGCCGCCGAATAGGAGAGTAAAATGAAAGTACGCGCGCAAATCGGCATGGTCCTGAATTTGGACAAATGTATTGGCTGCCATACCTGTTCGGTGACTTGCAAGAACGTCTGGACCAGTCGGGCCGGGGTCGAATATGCCTGGTTCAATAATGTCGAGACCAAACCCGGCGTTGGCTATCCGCGCAACTGGGAAGACCAGAAACAATGGAATGGTGGTTGGACGCGGGCCGCGAACGGTAAGATACGGCCGAAAATGGGCGGTAAGTTCCGGCTGCTTGCAAAAATCTTCGCCAACCCGGATTTACCCGAGATCGACGACTATTACGAACCTTTCACTTTCGACTATGCGCATCTGCAAACCTCCGGGGAGGCCAAGGACGTGCCAACGGCACGGGCACATTCCGCGATAACCGGCGAGCGGATGGAAAAGCCTGTATGGGGCCCGAACTGGGAGGAAATCCTTGGCGGCGAGTTTGAGAAGCGCAGTCAGGACTATAATTTCAGGGACATGGAGAAAGAGATGTATGGAGAGTTCGAGAACACCTTCATGATGTATCTCCCGAGGCTCTGTGAACATTGTCTGAACCCGGCCTGCGTCGCGGCCTGTCCCTCCGGTGCCATTTACAAGCGCGAGGAGGACGGGATTGTCCTCATCGATCAGGACAAATGCCGGGGCTGGCGGATGTGTGTCTCTGGCTGCCCGTACAAGAAAATCTATTTCAACTGGCAGTCCGGAAAATCAGAAAAATGCACCTTCTGTTATCCAAGAATAGAAAACGGCGAGCCAACTGTTTGCAGCGAGACTTGCGTTGGTCGTATCCGCTATCTGGGCGTGATGCTCTATGACGCGGACCGGATCGAAGAA
>NVRR01000089.1 GCA_002732675.1 Sneathiella sp.
ACCGTTCAGAAACCATGTCCGCAATCATCCGCCCGGTTTTCGGGCCCGCCGTAAGGCCGATATGATGATGGCCGAAAGCAAATAGGACAGCCGGATGGTTGGGCGATGCCCCCAAGAATGGCAGGCTGTCCGCCGGAGCGGGCCGATGCCCCAGCCATTCCGACTTGTCCTCAAATTCTATCCCTGGATAAAGGTTGCGCAAGCCTTGCTCTAACAACCTGATAGGCGCCTTGCTCGCCGGGGCGTCCAACCCACCAAACTCGACAATTCCGGCGGTCCGCAATCCATCGCTCATGGGGGTTGCGACGAATTTGGCGTCTGCGACCATATAGGGGCATGGCGGCTTGATATTGGTGCCGCGATAATGAATATGATAGCCGCGCTCGGTTTCCAGCGGGATCCGGTGTCCAAGCTGTTCTGCCAGCCGGGCCGACCAGGCACCGCCCGCGATGACCACCTTATCAAAACTCTCTTCCGCGCCGTTAAAGGCAAGTGTTGTCCCACCGTCACCAGACTGAACAGCCGAGACATCGGCGCGAATTATCCGCCCGCCCTGCCCTTCAAAATGCCGTGCCAGTGCCTTCACATAACCGCCAGGATCAGTGATATGGCCATGATCCGTCATCTTGTAGCCAAACCCATAGCGATTCCCCAACGCCGGGTCATTGTCCTTTAAGTCCGCGCGGTCCATGGCGATACCGTCAAAGCCGTGCTTTTGTCGAAGTGACCAGACGTAGCCGTCCTTTTCAAATCCGCCGCGATCCCGATAGAGAAAGATATAGTCCCCGGTTTGCACGAATTTCTCGGCTTCCGTACCCTGCGCCAGCGCCAAATGCTCATTGACGGAATCTTCGAGAAGCGGCGCTAGGCCATCGGCAATTTTCTGAACATGCGCGTCCGTGCTGTAGCTCAAATATTCCCGCAGCCAAGGCATAATGCGAAGAAGGTAGGACCAACGCAAGAACAGCGGCTGCTCTGGGCTCATTAACATTTTGGGCGCTTTTTTAAGGATGCCCGGCGTTGGCACGGGCACCATGCCGCAGCGAGCCAGAACGCCGCCATTGCCAAAGCTGGTGCCTTCGCCCGGTGGCAAGCGGTCAATAACTGTTACCCGGTGCCCGTCGCGGCGCAGCCATTCCGCCGATGAAATCCCGACGATCCCGGCACCAATGACAGCGACTGATTTTGCCTCCTCCGGCATTCCCTACTCCCGTATAACCGTGGCTTTTGCCCGGATTTTTTTTTCATTTACAGCGACGCCTAGACCGCTTGCGGTCGGCACCTGAACCTTGCCATTATCGCAAGCAAAAGGCGCATCCAGAATATCTTCTGTCAGATAGTATCGGGCCTGATAAAACTCGCAGCCCAACGATATATTCTCCGTTGCGGCAATCATATGCGTGCCCGCGAGATGCGCCAAACCGGATTCGAACATATCGCCGCCATAGCAGCCAATCCCGACAGCTTTTCCCACCGCAGCGACATCCTGAGCGGCCCGCATACCACCGGATTTCATGATTTTGATACTGAAAAGGTCCGCGATTCGAGCATTCGCGGCGCGATAGGCGTCCACAGCATTGAACACGCTCTCATCGGCCATAATCGGAATGTCCATCGCCGCCGTGATCGCCGCCATGGCCTGCCAGTTATCGGCGGGCACCGGTTGTTCGATAAATGTCGGGCTGAATGTCGCGATATCACGTAAGCGCGGAAGGGCTTCGTGAGCCACAAGGCCCTGATTATAGTCAACGCGGATATCCACTTCGGGAAAATCACGACGCAGCTCTTCAAGGCGCATGATGTCAAATTCATGGGTGGCGAACCCGGTTTTGATCTTAAAAATGCGGATTCCGTCGTCGGTAGCCCGTTGGGCCAGCTCGCGGTCTCGGCCAAAGTCGGGATCGGCAATAGAAATACTAAGCGGAATTTCGTCGCGGACACGGCCGCCCAACAATTCCGAAACGGGAAGGCCGCATTGCTGCCCGTATAAATCATAAAGCGCCATTTCAAGGGCGGCTTTGGCCTCGGGGCTTCCGGCAACGGCTTTCACCGCCTTTGCCATGATCTTGGCAACATCAGCCGCAGGATGACCTACAACAAAAGGGCGGAAATGTTTGTCCAGTGCCCCCGCTGCGGCCTCAGCCGTGCCGGTAAAAACCGGCCAGGGAGACGCCTCCCCCCATCCACTTCGGCCATCGGTATCTTTTAACTGCACAAAAACATTGTCGATCCCGCCCTCGACCGAGCCAACGCCGTGGTGCCGGGGGGTTTGCACTCCCAACGTAGCGATATAGACGCTCATATGTGTGATGAGAGACATCTTAAGCCACCCACTCACTAACAGGTGCATTTGCATCCTGCAGCGGCTGGCTGATTATATCGATTAAGGTCGGGCCATCATGCTCGATGGCTTCCTTCATTACCCGATTGAGGTCCGCAGGATTTTCAACCCGCCAGGATTTAATCCCGAAAGCAGCCGCGACCGCCGCATGATCTGTCACATTAAAATCCACATTATAATAGCGCTCATTAAACCCGGTTTTCTGCCCAGCCTTGATCCAGCCAAATACGGAGTTGGAAAAGACAATGAATGTGATCGGCATCTTATAGCGGGTCACCGTTTCAAACTCGCCGACGCTGAACCCAAAAGATCCATCCCCCATCACCGATACCACCTTGGTGCCGGGGCGTCCTACTTGTGCGCCAACAGCTGCCGATAATGCATATCCCAGCGCCCCATGGGCACGGTTGGAGATAAAATGCCGACCCGCCTGCCGCCAGGGCTTGAACCCGGAGAAATAGGGGCAGGGCGTACCGGGATCGGCCACAACAACCGCGTCATCGGGAAGAACACGGTCCAGCTCGGCGATCACCCGTTCAGGCTTAATGGGACTATCGTCGGAGCGGGCGAGTATGTCAAAAGCATCGAATTTGATCTTTTTAGCCGCAGCGACTTTTGCGGCACCGCCAAAGCCTTTGGGCGCGATACCGCTCATATCCAACGCCGCGTTCAAGGCCTCCAGCGCCAATCGTGCATCGCCGACCAGAGCTACTTTTGTCGGGTAAATGGCAGAGATTACTTCCGGATCACTGTCAATATGAACAATGGGTGTGCCGATAGGCGGTGACCGCCAGCGCTCAGTTGTCACGGAACCCGCCCGACAGCTGATAAATATCACCAGATCGGCGTCATCGACGACGGCGCGCGTTGCGGGGACGCCCCCGTTGGAGCCGACAACACCGAGGCAATTGGGATGGCTGTCCGCGAGACTGCCCTGCCCGGAAACTGTTGTCGCAACAACTATATCAAGTCGTTCTGCCAATTGCTGTAACGCCGCCTCCCCGCTGGAAATAACAACGCCGCCGCCAACAATGATCACTGGGTTTTTGGCGGATAGAATTTTATCCAGCGCCGCCTCAACCGCTTTCGGATCGGGACCCGAGGGCCAGGCCGGAAAATGACCGAAATCAGACTGTGCCCAGATGTCTTCGTCGGGCACACCATCTTTTTGTATATCGAACGGAAGCGCAAGATGGGCCGACCCTGGCCGACCCGTCGTCATGGCTCGAAAAGCGTTTCTCACCATGCCGGGCAGTCGCTCCGACGTATCAATGACACCGTTCCATTTGGTCAATGGCTTCATCAGCGCCCCTTGATCTAGCTCCGTCAGGGGATATTTACCCAAAGAGGAGACCGACACATCTGTTGTGATGCCAAGGACGGGAATGGAGGAATCGTTCGCTTCCGCGAGGCCCGGCAGGATATAAGTGGCGCCGCCGCCGGATGGCCCTTCGGCAACACCAACTTTCCCGGTTACCCGCGCATAGGCGTCGGCCATATAGGTCGCATGGCGTTCGTCACGCGTCAGAAAATGGGTGATGCCGTGATCCAGGATATGCAGCGCGTCATAGAATGGCAGCGACGTATCACCGCATAATCCGAACATATGGGTCACCCCATGCGCCTGAAGCATACGGACCATGGCCTCCGCTCCGGAAACCATGTTTCTGCCATCCATTGTCATCTCATTCTTCCCGCAAACTGTATTTCTAATTGTATACAGTATTGCACATAACTTCTATACACCGTCAATAGCATTCTTTACAACGTGTTTAAAACTGTAATTTATCTTGAAATTTTCCCCCAACCGTTGGTATAATTTCCTCACCAATTGAATACAGTACTGGATACAAAGCAATGATTCCTGCCGAAGAAAAGACGTCAAGCCATGTGGTTCGTCTTTACGATCATATCAAGGACAAGGCCATTTCCTTTGCTTTCAAGCCGGGCGAGCGCATTAATGAAGTGGATCTGGCGAAGAAATTGGGGGCCAGCCGAACGCCGTTGCGAGAGGCGCTGAACCGGCTGACGGCTGAAGGCTTGCTCACCTTTGAGCGGGGACGAGGGTTTTTTTGTCGGGAGTTAAAACCACGGGAGATATTTGAGCTTTATCAGCTGCGCGCCACCTTGGAGACGGCGTCAGTCCGGCTCGCCTGCGAACTGGCGACGGATGATGAATTGGAGGAAGTTAAAGGGTTTCTGATAGAAACAGGCACGGATCGTGGGTCACTTTCCAGCGAACAACTGGTGGAGTTTGATGAAATCTTTCACGAACGCCTTGTTTCTTTTACCCGCAATTCTGAAATGACGCGGGTCTTGAACAATGTCAACGAGCGGATCAAGTTCTTCCGCTGGGTTGATATGGACAACCGGCGTGATGAGACCCAGCATGAACACCGGAATATCCTCCGGGCTATTTGCGCCCGGGATGCTGACAAAGCCGCGGAATTGATGCAGCAGCATATTACCCGCCGCCTCGATCAGATTACCGCCGCCGTCAAGGAAGGCTTTGCCCGCATATATATGGGCGCGGAAGGGTTGGACTGATCGCCATGACTGACAACAACCCGAATATTCAATATGGCGGCAAAAGCCTTTTTGGCGCCAGCGTCGGCATCCTGATGCTTGATGCGCGCTTCCCCCGCATTCCGGGCGATATGGGCAACGCCATGACCTGGCCTTTTCCTGTGCATTACAAGATTGTGCGCGGCGCCTCCCCGGATCGGGTCGTGCGGCAACAGGCGGAAGGGTTGTTGGGGCCGTTTATCGACGCGGCGCGCGAACTGGTCGCCGATGGCGCCGATGGTATTACCACCAACTGCGGGTTTTTGTCGTTATTTCAGGACGATATTGCGGCAGCCGTTGGCGTCCCCGTCGCAACGTCCTCTTTGATGCAGGTGAACATGATCCAGAGCCTGTTGCCACCTGCCAAGAAGGTCGGGATCCTCACAGTTTCTGCAGAAACCCTGACGGAGGCCCATTTGAAAGCCGCCAACGTTCCGCTAGAGACACCAGTGTTCGGCACCGAGAACGGACGGGGATTCAGCCGTTTCATCCTCAATAATGAAGAAAGCATGGATGTGGGCGCGGCCCGCGCCGACATAATCGATGCGGCCCGCGAGCTCGCAGCAACCTGCCCTGATCTTGGCGCTGTGTTGCTGGAATGTACGAATATGGTGCCTTATGCCGCGGATATCCGCCGCGAACTTGGTGTTCCTGTTTTTAGCATTTATACCTTTATCCTGTGGTTCCAGGCAGCGCTTATACCTCGAGCTTTCGAGAGCACCATTTTGGATTCAAGACGCTGATGACCGCCGCCGCCGAAGAAGAACAGAGATAAAGGAGAAGACGGCGAAGATAATCGCCGCTGCCGTCACGATACTTGGGCCGGACGGCGTATCAAATTCCACTGAGCCTGAAATTCCCAACAAAACCGCGAGCAGCCCCAGCACCGCAGATGCGATTGCCATATTTTCGGGCGAGGTGACCAGCCCCCGCGCCGTCGCCGCCGGGATGATCAGCATCGATGTAATCAGCAATATCCCGACAATGCGGATTGATACAGCCACCACAATGGTCATCAGTAACATAAGCAGGATATTGCTCCAGACTGTATTGACCCCTTCGGCGCGGGCCAGATCTTCGTGAACCGTCATCAACGTCAAAGACGACCAGTTGGCCAGCAACAACCCGATTACGACAACGCCGCCGCCATAAATCCAGTACAGATCACTCGTTTGCACGGTAAGAATATCGCCGAACAGATAGCTGTGAAGATCAAAACGCGCGGTCTCCAGGAAGCTAATGGCGACCATGCCGATGGACAGTGCCGCATGAGCAAGAATGCCGAGAAGCGTGTCCGTCGCCAGGACTTTTCGTTGCTGCAGCCAGACCAGCAGAAACGCAAAAACCGAACAGACGATGATTATCCCAAGATTGACATTGATACCGTAGAGAAGCCCGAGGGCAATGCCAAGAAGCGCACTATGGGCCAATGAGTCGCCAAAATAGGCCATCCGCCGCCAAACCACGAAACAACCAAGGGGTCCTGCGACCAGCGCGACACCAACGCCCGCCAGCACGGCACGCAGGATAAAATCATCCGGCATGGCGTTCCCCGTCGTCGTGATGGTGATGATCATGGTCATGCCCATGGGCGTGATCATGACTGTGGTTATAGACCGCCATCAGCCGCGCCATATCATCGCCGAAGAGCGAGATAAATTCCGGATCCCGCGTCACCATATGCGGCGCCCCGGAGCAGCAGATATGATGATAGAGGCAAACGACGCGCTTGGTGCTCGACATCACCAGATGCAGATCATGAGAGACCATCAGGATGCTGACATTTCGCTCCGCATAAATATGATCAAGCAATTTGTAGAAGCCGAGCTGGCCGCTAACGTCCAGGTTCTGCGCCGGTTCGTCCAGTACCAGTAAATCCGGATCATCCAGTAACGCCCGCGCCAGCAATACCCGCTGTAATTCTCCGCCTGACAAAACATGCAGGGGCTGATCAAGAATTTCTTCAATAGCTGTTTCACGCGCAGCATTTACAATCGCGTCTTTTGTCACTTTTTTGCGCAAACTTAAAAACCGGCGAACCCGGATCGGGATCGTATGATCGGCGACCAGCCGCTGCGGTACATAGCCGATTTTGATCCCGGAACGCCGGAAGACCGTGCCGCCTTCGGGTTTATAAAACCCCATGACGCATTTCAGCAGCATGGATTTCCCCGCACCATTCGGCCCGATGATGGTGACAAAATCGTGATCTTCGATGTCCAGAGATACATCGTTGAGGATAGACTTGCCGTCGCGCACCACCATCAGGTTCTTAGCTGAAATCAAAGCCCCCATTCTAGTGCCGCCCCTGACAGTCACCGCATTCACCGGTAATCTCCAACGTGATACTTTTTGGTTTGAAATTATTCTGGCGCCCGGTTAAGGCAACGGCATCCACCAGGCCGCTATTGCAGCATTCCATAGCCTCCCCGCAGCCCGTGCAAATCAGGAAATAACATTCGTGATGCCGATGCGGATGACTACAGCCGACATAGGCATTGAGGCTACTCAATTTGTGAACAAGGCCGTTTTCCAACAAGAAATCCAGCGCCCGGTACACCGTCGGCGGCGTGACAGACGCAATAGAGCTATCAAGCTGGTCGAGAATATCATAGGCCTTTATCGGGCCGTGACTGGTCCAGACCAACTCCAACACCGCGCGACGTAATTTGGTAAAGCGCAAACCGCCGTCGTCGCAAATGACCACAGCCGCCTCCAGCGCCGTCTCGATACAGGCATTATGAGTATGGCAGTTATGCATCCTAAATCATCCCGTCGCACTTGCGGTCTCTAAAATGTTATAATATAACATAATGAGATTTTTACAAGACCGCATGTATTCACTGGAAAATGTCATGAGCAAGCCCGTTTTACCCTTCCTCTGTTTCCTTATTGTCGCCGCCTCTGCCATCACCGCACAAGCGAAAGACGTCGTCGTAACGGTCAAACCGCTGCATTCCCTAGTCCAGGGAGTCATGGGCGGGACAGCAAAGGCTCAGCTATTGGTAAAAGGCGCCGCGACGCCACACAGCTTTGCCCTCCGACCCTCACAGGTGCGGCTGGTGCAGAATGCCGATATTCTTTTCTATATCGACGAGACCTTTGAGACTTTTTTGGGCAATCTCATTGCCTCGACCCCTTCGGGCCTGACGACAGTTTCCGTCGTTGAGGAAGCGCAGTTGCCGCTGCTTGATCTGCGTGACGGCGGTGCGTGGGAGGCAGAGGATCATGACGACCATAAACCTCATGCACATGAGGGCGAGCATGACCATCAAGGCAAAAATATGCATGTCTGGCTGGACACCGATAACGCCCGTCGGATCATCGCTGCCATCGCACGCAAACTCAGCGCTGTTTATCCTGAGAACAAGGAAATTTATGACGAAAATGCCCGCAGGCTGATCTCCCGGCTCGATCAGCTGGATATCGAAATCACCCAAAAACTGGTGCCCGCGAAAGACAAACCTTTTATCGTCTTGCATGACGCCTATCCGTATTTCGAAGAAAAATACGACTTAAACAATGTCGGCTCCATTACCCTTGAGCCCGGCATGCCTGCGTCAATGGGACACCTTCGCGATATCCGCCAGAAAATAGGGGACCTCGGCGCCGTCTGCATCTTCCGCGAACCACAATTCAATGACAGACTTGTCCGCACCGCCGCCGAGGGCAGCATTGCCAGAACCGGCACACTCGACCCGCTTGGCGCCGGTTTGCAAGAGGGACCCGACCTTTATGTCGAACTGATGCAGAACCTCGCCAATGATTTTATCCAGTGCCTGGTGAAGTAGACGTCAGGAAGTCGGCGCTATCTTCCGGCCAAGCATCCGCCGCAAAGTCCCGTCTTTATCAATCATGTGATGTTTCAGGGCGCCGACAATATGCAGGCATATGGCGATGATCAGGAGTGTGCTGACATTGTTATGCAATACATGCCCGGCCCACGCCGCCCGCCCATTATAAGCGATAAACTTGCCGAGATTTACCGGGTCCGGGTTGGCGGCGACGATTTCGAGGCCGAAGACACCAAAACCAGTGCCACTCGCGCCCGACATCATCATCCCCGAAATCGGCATCAGTAAAGTGCAGATTATCAGCGTCCAATGCGTAATCTTCGATAAAATTTGTTCAATTTTCGTATAGGTGCCGACCGGTTTAGGCCAGCCGTTTTTAAACCGCCAGATCACCCGCCAAAGGACGAATATAAACACCAGAACGCCGATGGACTTATGGATTGGGAACAATTCATAGGTTTTTGTTTCTTCCATATAAGTCCCAACGGCCAGCAACCCGATAATCGTCAGGCCAACAATCCAGTGGAGCCAAACCGTCAGCCTGCTAAGTTTCTCCCAGTTATCCTGCATCATCTTTGCCCTCCAATTCAGACAATAGTAAACATAGTTTCTAGCTCACTCGCAAGCCGATTGTCCGCTCCATTCGTTTTGCAGTGCCGCGATCCAAAATCTAATGTCTGGGGGTTAATAAAATATGATAGGATTATTTTTTACATCCTCGGGTCATTCGATGACAAGCAGACAATAATTGGAGATATCTCTATGTTCAGACTTCCCCTTTTCTTCGCTTTGTTCGTCATTTGCACCCTGATTTTACAACCCTCGCCGACATATGCGGCCGCAGAAGTCGGAACGGTGACGCGGCAGCAAGCGAGCGCCACCGTCGTACGGAAAGGGCAAAGCCGCCCGCTTCAAGTCGGCGCCGCTATTTACGAGGATGACGAAGTTGGAACACCTAAGGACGGCCGTCTTGAGGTCACCTTCATCGACGGAACAAAACTGACCATCGGCGAAAATAGCCGGCTTTTGATCGATGAATTTCTGTATGACCCTGACAAAAGTATTGGCACGGCCGTGCTGGAGGCGATCAAAGGTCCGTTTCGGTTCATTTCCGGCAATATTGGAAAAATGGCGAATAAACATGTGGAAGCACGCACCACTTTCGGCACCGTCGGTATCCGCGGGACTGATTTCTGGGGCGGTCCGGCCTTGGGCGTCTACGGTATTCTGCTGCTGGACGGCGTGATCGTCGTCCGCAATAACGCAGGCGGGCGCATTCTCAATGTCTCCGGGACCGGGGTTAATTTGACCGGCAACGATGTTCCTCCCGGGGTGGTGGCGCCCTGGGGTCAAAAGCGGGTCGACGCCGCCCTTGCCTCCATATCCTTTAAATAGGATCCCCTATCCCTCTGATAACGACAACAGAATACGGGTAGTTTCCCTACCATTACAGTGACATTGTGAGATCCTTAAGGTGGTATTTTTAGAGGTCTGGCATGTCGCTTCGGTATTGGGGATTATTGATTGTCCTGTCCGTTTTATGGGGCGGTACTTTTTTCTTTATTGAGGTGGCGCTTGTTGATGTAACGCCTTTCACCCTCGTTTTTCTGCGCGTCTCCATCGCCGCCCTCGCACTTTACGGCTATCTTATGATGCGCGGCGAAAAACTACCGCGCGACTTAAAACTCTGGGGCAGCTTTCTAGTGATGGGGCTACTCAATAATATCCTTCCCTTTAGCCTGATCACCTGGGGACAGGTCCATATCACAGGCAGCGTTGCCTCTATCCTTAACGCGACAACTCCGCTTTTTGTCGTTTTGCTAGCGCATTTTTTGACCAGAGATGAAAAGCT
>NVRR01000090.1 GCA_002732675.1 Sneathiella sp.
AAAGGAGCCCCTGCCCGTATCGTTATGGGATCAGGGCTGTGCATGGCGCGATACTGCCGTTGCCGCACTGGAGGCTTCGGGACGAAATTATCGCGTCGCGTTTCAAAGCGGCGAAACGGCGGCGCAACGTGCCGCTATGCTGGCAGACCTTGCCATCGCCCCCTTCGCCGCGTCGCTTATTGAGGCGCCTCTCGTTAAACTCGGTCCTGAACAGAACTTACCGGAACTGGAAAGCTATCAGGTCCGGCTACTGGCAGGTGACAATATTGATGCCCCTGCCCTGGCGGTCTTTGATCATATTGTCGCCAGCTTCAAGGCATTTAAGGCCGGGGAGCTGGAATGTTTTCCCGAATAGAAAAACCCGGGGTCAGGAACCTGATTTTATCAGTGTGGCGACAGACCCGAACGATGCCGCGACCGTAAACGACTTAAAAGAGCCTGTATCCATAATATCCGTCGCGGCATCAATCATCGCGCCATAAGCGACGCGGGCCAAAGCAGACCCGGCACTAATGCGCCGGACGCCCGCGTCCTGCAATTCTTGCAATGTCACGCCGGGCAGGCCAATACCAGCGACCACATTAACCGGCTTGGAAACCGCGGAACAGATCGTCCCGATGGCCTCCAGATCCGGCAAGCCCGGTGCGTACAGAACATCGGCGCCAACGGCTTCATAGCCCTGCAGCCGCGCCAAGGTGTCGTCGAGATCATGGCGGCCAAACAGGTAATTCTCCGCCCGGGCGGTGAGCATAAAAGGCCTGTCCAGGCCCCGCACGACGTCGGCGGCGGCGGCAATCCGCTCAATGGCGAATTCCCGGTCATAAAGCGGATTGTCCCGATCCCCGGTCGTATCTTCGATCGTGCAACCGGCAAGGCCGATTTCGGCGGCCAGCCGCACGGTGTCGGCCACATCTTCGGGCGCATCGCCATAGCCATTTTCGAGATCGGCACTCACCGGCAGGTCTGTGGCTTTGATAATATCCTCGGCATGTGACAAGGCCTCTTCCCGGCTGATATCACCGATGGCAAGCCCCTTGCCCGTGGAAAACGCATAGCCCGCGCTTGTCGTCGCCAGCGCCTTATACCCCAAAGCCGCCAGCATTTTTGCCGACCCCACATCCCATGGATTGGGAAGAACAAAGGCTTCATTTTTTAAATGCAAGGCTTCAAATTCTTTGGCTCTGCGTCGCATATCCGACATTCTTTGACCGATCTATTCGTTCATGATATGTTCACATTAGTAAAGAGCCTGAAAATTTTCAAGGAAAAAGAAATTCCGGGTAGGAGGGCGCAAATTTCGATCTTGAAAGTCGCTTAACCCTGCTCGATTCTTTTTCGGCGATACATATCGATGGCGAGATCGTCCTGTTCAATTTGTGCCGTTCTATCGGCGGCAATTTTTTGCTTCTTTTCGCGCATATCCTGCACAATCTCATATTTCTTCAGTTCCTGAAAACAGTCAGCAACTTCCTCGCTCAACATATCGATTTTGCCGGCTATCTCGGCGATACTCTGCGCGAGGTTTTCCTGCTGCTGGCGACTGGCGATAGCAAAATTGGCGTATGAGAAATTGACCTCAGGAATCTCTGCGGCAATTTGTTGTTCGCGAGCGTGGGCAAGGCCCAGTTGATCCACCTGCTGCGAAAACTCGTCACGCAAGGCTTCCATATCCGAAAGTTCCCGGCGTTTTTCGTCGAGCTTCCATTTATGCATCCGGATAAGATTGTTCAGGCCCTTCATCTCGTTATACCGCCGCCATCTCTGGTTCGGTGCTCAGAATATCGGCGAGTTGCTGATAGCAATCGGCAAGACTGGTCTTTTCCTGCTTATTCTGTGTCATGAATTTCTCGATCAACGGATAAAAATGCATGGCTTCATCAACCGCCGGATCCGTGCCGGGGCGATAGGCGCCGAGGCGGATCATTTCTGCCATGTCGTCATAGATGGACAGATACTTCCGCGCCTTTGAAATAATCTGGTTTTCTTCAGCGGTATTACAGCCGGGCATGGTTCGGGAAATGGATTTGAGGACATTAACAGCCGGATAACGGCCGCGCTCGGCGATTTGCCGCTCCATCACAATATGGCCATCGAGAATACCGCGGACGGCGTCGGCGATAGGTTCATTATGATCATCGCCCTCCACCAGCACCGTAAAGAGACCGGTAATTGTGCCTTTGCCAGCGCCGGGCCCGGCGCGTTCCAGCAATTTCGGAAGCTCGCTGAAGACAGTCGGCGTATAGCCCTTGCTCGCCGGGGGTTCGCCGCCGGAAAGCCCGATATCCCGCTGCGCCATGGCAAAGCGGGTGACACTATCCATCAGGCACAGCACGTCATTTTCCAGATCGCGGAAATATTCGGCCAGCGCCAGTGTGAGATACGCCGCCTGGCGCCGCATCAACGCGGATTCGTCCGACGTCGCGACCACGACAACACTGCGTTTCAATCCTTCTTCGCCAAGATCGTCTTCAATAAACTCCTGAACCTCGCGCCCGCGTTCTCCGATCAGGCCGATGACATTGACATCCGCCTCGGTATTTCGGGCGAGCATGGAAAAGAGCACTGACTTGCCAACACCAGAGCCCGCAAAAATTCCCATGCGCTGGCCCCGGCAGCAGCTGACAAAGGAATTGAGAGAGCGCACGCCCAGATCTATTTTCCCCGCGACTCGCTGCCGAGTATGAGCGGGCGGCGGCGTATTTCGGTAAGGAATACTAATTTTTCCTTGCTTTAAGGGGGGGCCGCCATCAATTGGTTCACCCATGGCATTAACCACACGGCCGAGCCAGCTTACATCGGGGCGAATGACGGGCTCTTGTTCTGCGACCTCGGCTTTGCAGCCAATGCCGATGCCTTCGAGTGCGCCAAATGGCATCAGTAACGTGCGGTCGTTCTTGAAGCCGACAGCTTCACATCTTACATAGCCGCCGCCTCGCGCCAGGATATTTACCCGGCTGCCAATGCTGAGCTGTGTCTGAATTCCGCCGATTTCTACCAGCAAACCCTGAATGGCCGCAACCCGCCCGTAATATTGCGAGGAGGATAATCTGCTGATTTCTGAAATGATGCTCTGCACGCCGAACGGCTCCGCTATATTTAGATGAAACGATATTCTGTTGTTGCCTGCATTGTGGACGAGACCCTTTAACGTTTGGTAAAGAGCCCGGGATTTAGGTTAACGAAGATAGTTAATTTTTATGATTCCCTTTAACCATTTGTTAAGCTAAGTTGTTAATACTATGCCAGTACAGGAGGACCAGCTGATGCGGGTATTATTGATTGAAGACGATAGTTCTATGGCCAGAGGCATCGAATTGATGCTCAGCGCCGAGGGGTTAAATGTTTACACGACGGACCTTGGTGAAGAAGGTGTGGATCTGGGTAAACTTTATGATTACGACATTATTATTCTGGATCTGGGCTTGCCCGATATGTCCGGATATGACGTGTTGAAGAAATTACGTACCGCCAAAGTAACGACACCTATTTTGATCTTGTCCGGCATGTCCGAACCTGATGATAAAGTGAAGGGTCTGGGCTTTGGTGCCGACGATTATCTGACGAAGCCTTTCAACAAGGACGAGTTGGTGGCCCGAATTCATGCGATTGTTCGCCGGTCGAAAGGCCATGCGCAGTCAACCATTGAAACCGGGAAATTGACGGTAAACCTTGATTCCAAATCTGTTGAGGTCAGTGGGCAACGCCTGCATCTCACCGGTAAGGAATATGGCATGCTTGAGCTTTTAAGCCTGCGCAAGGGCACGACGCTTACCAAGGAAATGTTCCTCAATCATCTCTATGGCGGGATGGATGAGCCGGAACTCAAGATTATTGACGTGTTTGTCTGTAAACTCCGGAAAAAGCTTGCTGCTGCAACGGCAGGCGACAACTATATCGAAACAGTATGGGGACGCGGTTATGTCCTCCGGGACCCCGAAGTGGGCGTGCAGATACACGCACAGGCAAGTTAGCCTTCGGCTTTTCCGGGTCTTTATCTCCCAAATAAAACACCCGCGATACTGTTCTGTATCGCGGGTGCTTTTATGCGCCGAGCTCCCTCTGTCATTATTGCAGAAGCCAGGCATTTTCTGTCGCGGCACATATTCCTTTTAATCCACCGCGCACATCCCGGCTGCCAAGAGGGGTTACCTCATAAATTTTCCCATAATATCGATTTACATCCTCGGTGCTGATTGAAAAAGGCGGGCCTTTCATCAATTCTTGGTCATAGTCAAACGTAAGAAGCAATTGCGGCGCCTTCTCCGTAACCTCAACCAGATGCCCTCTATAAAGATCGCGTACCCCCTCTGGAAGCGCCACTAAGGCGGCCCGGTCATATATGGCATTCACCGGCCCAAGCGCCGCGCCCGTTACGTCAAAGAAGTCACCGACAAAAATATCAATGTTGTCGGCGCTGTAGAGTTTTAGTTTCCCGGCCACGGTTATGTTTGGCTCTATCTCAAGCACTGCAAATAATTGCGTTATCGCCAATTCACTGAGTTCGGCGCCGACAACGCGGTAGCTGTTGGAAAGCAGCCAGGCTATATCCAGTGTTTTGCCGCATAATGGCACGAAGACACGACTGCCCTTTGCCAAAGAAAGCCGGTTAAAATAATTTTCCAACATATGATTGGTGGCGCTTTGGTGGAAGCCGATATTATTTTTTTCCCATTTCTGATGCCAATAATCTGCGTCCATAATAAATCCTTTAAAAATTTCCTTAGCGCCGCAGCGTCAATAGGTTACAAGCTCAAGTCAACTTGAGGTCAAGAAGAAAATGAAGCATGCTAAAATTATGGATATTGGTGACGTTGTAAAGCGCTCCGGTCTGCCCGCGTCAACTCTTCGGTTTTACGAAGACAAAGGCCTCATTCAATCTGTCGGGCGAAACGGTTTACGCCGGTTATTTGATGCCGATATATTGGAACGACTGGCCCTTATTTCACTCGGCCGCAACGCCGGTTTCTCCCTTGACGAGATTTCCCGGATGCTCACGCCCCATGGCCCCAGGATTGACAGGGAACTGCTTGCCGCCAAGGCAGATGAATTGGACAGGAATATTAAAATGCTGATGGCCATGCGCGACGGCCTACGCCACGCAGCGGAATGTCCGGCGCCACGTCATCTGGAATGCCCGACATTTCAGCGACTGCTTCATGTTGCCGGGAAAAAAGGTCGGCATGAGCGGCGGAAACCGGTAGGAATAGCATCGTGACATAAAAAACACGCCGATTTGACGACGGGTTTGTATTATTGGATCGGGATCACCCGGTCTTTGCCAGCATGCCGTTGATTGCGGATGTATAGACGCCTCTTTGTCCCTCCACCGGCTTGAAATCGTCGCAGATCCCGAGGACTGTCTCGGCACCGCCGAGGAACAACGCGCCATCACTCGCAATAATCTTGTGAACCTGGCTCAAAACCTTGGATTTCGTCGGCTGGTCAAAGTAAATCAGAACATTTCGGCAGAAGATCACATCGAATTTTCCAAGGTTGCTCAGATCTTCGAGCAGGTTCTTATTCTGGAATTTCACCATGGCGCGGATGGAACTGTCAATCTGCCACATTTCGCCAACCTGCTGAAAATACTTGACCATCAGCTGGATGGGCAGGCCGCGCTGGACCTCAAATTGCGAATATAGGCCGGCCTTGGATTTCTCAAGCACCTCGTCCGAAATATCGGTTGCCATGATCTCGACACGCCAGCCCGCCATCTTGGCGGCCTCTTCTTTGAGCAGCATGGCGAGTGAATACGGTTCTTGTCCGGTCGAGCAGGCCGCATTCCATATGCGCAGGGATTTCTGGGCCCTGCGGGTTTCCAGAAGCTGCGGCAAGACGACTTCGCGAAATATATCGAAGGGCTTGTTATCGCGGAAAAAGAAGGTTTCGTTGGTTGTCATGGCCTCGGTGATTTCGCTTAAAAGCCGTTCGTCACGATGACGACGCACTTCTTCCGCAAGATCTTCAAGGCTGTCCATACCACGGCGACGCGCCAGCGGCACCAATCGGCTTTCCAACAGATACACCTTTTCTTCGGTAAGGACGAGACCGGATCTGGTCCGAACGATATCTCCAAAAAGCTGGAAGTCCTGGCTATTCATGAAGGCCTCCCCATTATTGCTCTCTCCATTGCTTGTGCGATTTTATTCAACGGCAATACGGCGTTACAGATGCCGGCATTGGCGACCGCGCCGGGCATGCCCCAGACCACGCTTGTTTCTTCGTCCTGACCTAACACGACGGCCCCCGTATCTGCGAGTTCTTTACAGCCATTCAGACCGTCCTGCCCCATTCCTGTGAGAATAACTGTTAATACACGGTTATTGTAAACAGACTGTAAACTTCTCAGCATTGGCTCGACGGACGGCCGACAGAAATTCTCGGGCGGGTCCTGAGTGAGGCGAATAAAGACGTCATTGCCTTGCTTGGCGACGGTCATATGAAATTCACCGGGCGCAACATAGACACGGTTCGGAACGACCTTGTCGCCATCCTTGGCTTCGGCGACATCCTTGTCGTAAATCTTGTTGATATGCTCGGCCAGGATCGCCGTGAAAGTTGCCGGCATATGCTGGGTAATCAAAATTGGCAGGGATGTTTTCCCCTTCAGATCCTCAAAAAGCTTAAACAAGGCTTGCGGACCGCCCGTTGAAGACCCAATAGCGATGACATTCGGCACCAACGTCGGAGCGTCGGCGCGAAGGGCAAAGGGCTTCTTGGTGGCAAGGCTTGAGATTGGCTTTCTACGCGCCGATGATGTTGCAGATACGGCGGCAAGAGCAGGCTTCTCGCCCGGACGGCGACGGGCACGGCGTGTCCCGCCCAAAGCTCTGATTTTGGCCGTCAGCCCCTGCTGGAAGATGTCTTTGTCGCCAGAAATTCGGGTTGATTCAGGTTTCGCGATATAGTCCGCGGCGCCTTTTGCCAGCGCCTGCAGGCTGACATTCGCATTTCGCCGGGTTAGTGTCGACGCCATAATGATCTGGACGTCCTTGTCCAGGGCGATGAGCTTTGGCAAGGCTGTCATCCCGTCCATTTCCGGCATTTCGATATCCAGGATAACGATTTCGGGACGAAACCGCTGAAATTCCCGAAGCGCCGTCACCCCGTTATTCGCAAGAGCGACAACCTCGATATCAGGCTCGGCTTCCAGCCATCTGTTTAAGAACCCCCTGATCACCGCCGAGTCATCGACAATCATGACCCGGTAAGGCTCTCCCGCAGCTGGCTCATTTTTGATCGAGCTATTGAGCTGAACCACCTAGATCACTCCTACTTGCGAGAATTTTGCCTCAATGATCGCCCGGTCAAACGGCTTCATGATATATTCGTTGGCACCGGCGGAAATGGCTTCGCGGATATGGGCCATGTCATTCTCGGTCGTGCAGAAAATCACCACCGGATCTTCACCACCCTGCGATTTGCGCAACGTCCGCAAGAAGTCGATTCCGTTCATGACGGGCATGTTCCAGTCCAACAATATCACGTCCGGCATTTCTTCAAGGCACGAATCCAGTGCGCTTTTACCGTCTTCCGCTTCCACAATACCGAATTTCAGATCTTCAAGTATCCGCCGGGCGACCATCCGGACAACTTTAGAATCATCAACAATGAGACATGATGGCATTATATTCTCCGATTTTTTAGGCGGCTATGTCTGAACTTCCTGCTGTTCCCAGCAAGCGTTCAATTTGTAAAATAACGAGTAATTTATCTTCAAGACGATAGATGCCTGCAGAGACATCGCGCCATCTTTCATCCAGAGTGACCGGGTTTGGCTGCAGATCATCAGCATTCAATCCAAGCACTTCGCCAACGCCATCGATCATCAGGCTATACGGCTCGCCCTCATGCTCGACCACGACGCTCATGCCTTCATCTTCGCCTTCATACGCGGGCAGGCCCAGGCGTTTACGCATATCAATGGCCGTCACAATCCGGCCCCGCAGGTTCAGCGCACCCGCTACTTCGGGCGGCGCCAGCGGAATTTTGGTCAATTTCAGGCCCCGCAAAACGTCATGGACTTCAAGAACCGGGATGCCGAATAACTGATCGGCGATCATAACCGTCACATATTCTTGTACGTTACTCTCGTTCATTTTGAGGCCGCTCCTATTCTAAGTGTCTCCGACAATGTGCTCATAAGTGAATCGCGGTCAAATTTGGCGACATAGTCGTCAAAACCGACTTCCCGACCACGATCAAAATCCTTTTGTGTTGTATGCGACGACAGCGCGACGATGGGAGTGTCGTGCCATCTGTCATCGCTCCGCACCTGCTCGGCGAATTCAAAGCCGTTCATTTCCGGCATCTCAATGTCACTGATGATGATATCGAAGGATTCTCCGTCCTCACGCAACTCCAGCGCATTCATCCCGCTTTCCGCCGTACTGACGTCATAACCAGCCGTCGTCAACAGCGGCACAAGCATGTTCCGAAAGAACGGACTATCGTCGACCAGCAGAACTGTCTGCTTGGACGCCTCCTCGCCAAAGGGCCGGGAATCCCCGTCGGAGAACCAGTCCCCAAAACATTTTTCCAGGTAGAATCCGACATCGATAATATCCGTCGCCTTCTCCCGGATGACGGCGCTACCGACAAATCCGTCCTGGCTTGATGCCATTTCGATCGTGAGGCGGCCGTCGACAATATCAACGATTTCATCGACGATCAGCCCCATGGAGCGGTCTCTATCGCTGAAGACAAGAACCGGTTGGCGTCCCACCTCAACAATTTTCCCGTTGGTATCGTCAAGCATTGTCAGCGGCATAAGCTGGCCACGATATTGAACGACCAACTTACCGTCTGTGGTCTCGATGGTATCAATATCAATTTCTTCAAGGCGCGCCACCAGAGACAGCGGCACGGCTTTTGGTTCTGCATTACCGGCACGGAAGACCAGCATGGCTGTTGTGTCATCGGCGCGCGCCGTCTGACTGACATCTTCACCAATTGTCCGCCCGGTGCCGACGACATCATCACCTGTTGTTGCCGCCATGCCATTTGGATCGAGGATCATGATAACGCTGCCGTCACCCAAAATGGTATTGCCGGAGAAGATTGAGAGGTCTTTCAAAATAGGGGCAATCGGTTTAACGACGATTTCCTCTGTATCGAAAACCTTGTCGACGACAATGCCGAAGGTATAGGCACCGACCTGGGCGACAACAATAAACTCTTCCGCTCCCTTGACACTGCTCTGGTCCGCGACTTCATCAGCCGCCGTTTCCAGACGCAGGATGTCGTTCAGATGAACGAGGGGCAGTAATTGATTACGTAGTCGCAATACCGGTGAATCATTGATCATTTCAATGGTATGGACGCTTTCCTTGTCTGTCGACGCCCGGACAAGTTCAACGACACCTGTCTGCGGGATCGCGAATTTTTCCGAACAACATTCAACAATCAGTGCCGAGACAATGGCAAGGGTCAGCGGAATTTTGATCGTGAAAACAGACCCAGTCCCCTCATCCGAGGTCAGCGCAATGGTCCCGCCGATTTTTTCGATATTGGAGCGCACCACATCCATGCCGACACCACGGCCGGAAACGTTGGTGACTTTCTCGGCAGTCGAGAAGCCAGGCTTCATAATAAAGCTTTGAACTTGCTGGATGCTCATGGCGTCAAGCTCGGCGTCTGTCGCCAGGCCGTTTTCAAGCACCTTCTGTTTGATTTTTTCGCTGTTCAGGCCCCGCCCATCATCTGTAATCGTGATGATGATATGGCCGCCTTCATGATACGCATCAAGAATAATTCTCCCCGTCTCCGGCTTGCCGCTGGCTTTACGATCCGCCGGTGTTTCCAAACCGTGATCGGCGGAATTTCTAACCATATGGGTCAGCGGATCCTTGATAAGCTCCAGAACCTGACGGTCAAGCTCCGTGTCCGCACCGTTCATCACCAGGTCAATTTTTTTGTCCAGTTCATTGCTGAGATCGCGGACAATCCGCGGAAGCTTCGACCAGGCATTGCCGATCGGCTGCATACGGGTCTTCATCAAACCTTCCTGCAGTTCCGTCGTTACATGGCTCAAGCGCTGCAGGGGCACCGTAAATTCATTATCGTCCATACCACGCACCATCTGCAACAGCTGGTTACGGGTCAGAACCAACTCGCTGACCATGGTCATCAGGTTCTCAAGCATATCGACATTGACGCGGATGCTCTTGTTGGCGAGGGTGGATTCTTTATGTACCGTTTCCTTTGAAGCCACCGGTTTCTTCGCCGGTGTCGTCTCCACTTTCACCGCCTCTTTTTCGGCGATATCATCGTCTGGACCCGGAGCCGCATTAAAGGCAGCTTCCAGATCTGCTTCAGAAACTTCGCCCGGTCTCACTTCGGTTTTTTCAGCCACCGTTATGTCGGGGCCGTCGGCAGCCAGAAAAGCGGCTTCCAGTT
>NVRR01000091.1 GCA_002732675.1 Sneathiella sp.
GGTTCCGGCGATATGAATGAGTTTGCCTTTCTTCGGATCACATTCCGCGATCACCTTGTTGGCAAGCGACGGCACGTCACCATCGGCGCTGATGACCTTGTCAAACCCTTCACCGCGCACGGTTTCCGCTGTGGCGGCACCCACCGCATACACCGTCACATCGCGAAATGCCGTCGCCCGACCAAGCGCCCGCGCGCCATTTGCGCTGGTCACCAGCAACGCCTGCACACCATCGACATTGACCTGTGTACCCGGCAGTGCCGTGATGGTCATCATCGGCGATGCCACAGTTTCATGGCCGAGCTTGCTTAGTATCCCGGCAAGGCGGGAGGCATCTGGCTCAGCTCTGGTGATCAGTATCTTCATCAATACTCACTCTATATACGAAAGGACAGAATGTCTTCTCCGGCGCGGCTACGCAACTCCTGTCCAACTTTTTTACCGAGTATTTCGGCCTGTGCCATCGGGCCTCTGCCCGATGCATCAAACCGCGAGACGCCGTCAGGGCTTAAAATACTTGCCCGGAAGTGAATTTCATTATCGCCAACCTGCTCGGCATATCCAGCAATCGGCGTTCGGCAGGACCCGTCAAGCACCGCCAGCATCGCCCGTTCGCAAGCGATGCGCGACGCGCTGACCGAATCATTAATCGGGGCCAGCAGGGCGGCTGTCAGCTCATCGCTTTCTCTGCGTTCAATTCCAATCGCCCCTTGTGCGACGGCGGGGAGCATATCTTCTGGCGACAACAGCTCCGTGATTACGTCCGCCTTACCAAGACGTTTCAACCCGGCATAAGCAAGCAACGTCGCATCTGCTTGCCCCTCAGCCAGCTTTCGAAGCCGCGTTTCCACAAGTCCCCGGAAAATTCCGACCTTCAAATCAGGGCGACGGTTAAGGATCTGCGCCTGCCGCCGAAGGCTAGAAGTGCCAACCAATGCTCCCGCCGGAAGATCGGCAAGGCCGCAACCGGTCGCAGAAATGAACGCATCACGCGCGTCTTCGCGTGGCAGAATGCAGTCAATCACAAGTCCGTCCGGCAGTTTCGTCTCCATATCCTTCATGGAATGAACGGCAAAATCTATGGCGCCGGAGGCCAACGCCTCCTCGATCTCCTTAACGAACAGGCCCTTGCCACCAGCTTCACTCAGCGCCCGGTCCTGAATTTGGTCGCCGGTGGTTTTGATAACGACGATTTCAAAGTCTTCCGGTTTGAACAACCCTGGATGGGCCTCCAGCAACCGGCGACAGGCTTCTGCGCTCTGGGCGAGGGCGAGGGGGCTTCCCCTTGTTCCAATCTTGTACTTTTTGACAAACGTCATGTTGCGAGATCACCCGTCAGATGTTAGAGCCATAATCTATTTGCACCGGTTGTAATAGAAAACAAATGTCAAAGAAACAAATACTCGTTCTCGGGCTGGAAAGCAGCTGCGATGAGACCGCCGCCGCCGTCGTCACGGCAGACCGTCGGATCCTGTCCAACGTGGTGCTATCACAGACCGACGCCCATGCACCGTTTGGCGGCGTTGTCCCGGAAATCGCTGCCCGCGCCCATGTCGCACAGATGGATCGGCTGGTGGACCAGGCGATGCGGCAGGCGAACATTGGCTATGATGATTTGTCCGCTGTTGCAGCGACAGCCGGGCCCGGCCTGATCGGCGGTGTGTTGGTTGGCCTGATGACCGCCAAAGCCATCGCCGCGGTCGCCGATGTGCCGCTGATCGGCGTCAATCATCTGGAAGGCCACGCGCTCACGGTACGTCTGACCGATGATATCGCTTTTCCCTATCTGCTGCTGCTGGTCTCCGGCGGGCATTCGCAATTGCTCGTTGTCGAAGCTGTTGGAAAGTATCGCCGCCTTGGCACCACTATTGATGACGCGGTGGGTGAAGCTTTTGATAAAACGGCGAAGATGCTGGGCCTCGGCTTTCCCGGCGGACCTGCGGTTGAGCGTGCCGCCGCCACAGGCAATCCAGACCGGTTTGACCTGCCACGACCGATGAAAGGTCGGGAAGGATGTAATTTCTCCTTCTCTGGCTTAAAGACAGCTGTCCGCCGAGCCCGTGAAAAGCTCGGCGATACGGCGTCGGCACAAGATATCGCTGACCTTGCCGCCAGTTTTCAAAAAGCCGCCGTGGATAGCCTGATGGACCGGGTTCGCCATGCACTTGAAATCTTTGCCGAAGATTACCCGGACAGTAGACATCTGGTAATTGCCGGAGGGGTCGCCGCCAATCAGTATTTACGCGATCAGCTTGACGATCTGGCGCAATCTTGCGGATATGATCTGACCGTCCCGCCGCCTTCCCTGTGCACCGATAACGGCGCAATGATCGCCTGGGCGGGAGTGGAGAGATTAAACCTCGGGCTGACCGACCCTCTTGATCTGGCGGCCCGTGCCCGCTGGCCGCTGGACGCCGATGCAGACCCCGCCCCTTTTGCTGGCTATAAAGCCTGACCCAATGTTTAGGAACGAATGATGACCGAAGACGAACAGAAACAAGCTGCGGCAAAAGCCGCCGTTGACTATATCGAAGATGGCATGGTCGTTGGCCTCGGTACCGGTTCCTGCGCTGCAAAGATGGTGGATCTTGTCGGCGCGCGGGTGAGGGCGGGCCTGAGCATCACCGGCGTTCCTACTTCGGAAGCAACAGCGACCCAGGCCCGCGCCCTCGGCATCAAAATTGTCGGGTTTGATGCGATCAAACGCCTTGACCTCACCATTGATGGCACCGACGAGGTGGACGGCCAGCGACGCCTGATCAAAGGCGGCGGCGGCGCGCATTTGCGGGAAAAAATTGTGGCGTCGTTTTCAGATCGGATGATTGTCATTGCAGAAGCTAAAAAACAGGTGGCGCAATTGGGGGTGTTCAAGCTCCCGGTAGAAGTAATCCGCTTTGCCGCTCCGGCGCTTCTGCCCAAAATGGCGGCACTTGGTTGCACAGCCGAAATGCGGCGAGCAGCCAACGGTGATTTGTTTTTGACCGATGAAGGCAACTACATCATCGATTGCGATTTTGGCCGTATTAACGATCCGGAGGCCCTCGCCTTGCGCTTAAGCACCACACCGGGTGTCGTCGAGCATGGATTATTCATCGGATATGCCGATATTATCCTGATTGGCACCGACGACGGTGTGCAAATTACCGACGCATAGGAGAAAGCAGGCGCCCAGATAATTTCTGAGCCTTTTCTGGACAAGGGCACCCATTAGGCGGAGAGGCCCGTGACGGTATACTCTTCTGGCTTATCCGAGGGAAAGATCTATGATCGGGATCGCGAAAATATTATTTTCTTGTCCCTCCAGCTCCCCAAAGATACGTTGAAGCCCGACCTACCCAAAAGTGAGGTTTAATGAAGATACGTCTCAGGGCTCTAAACGTCACGCGCAACGCCGCATGAAGTGGAAACGCTGGTTACTGCTTTTGACGTTATACGCCCTTTTGCTTCTGGCTGGGTGGGCGGCCGGGAATTGGGTGCCGCTTATCTTGGAGACTGATGCGGAAGACCTGAACGGCTCCACAGCACAAATGATGCTCATGACCACAGCCGGTATTTTTATTCTGGTCTCCGCCCTGCCGTTTGTTCCCGGCGCGGAAATCGGACTTGGCCTAATGATGTTACTCGGCACAAAGGTCCTATTGCTTGTCTATGGCTGTATGGTGACGGCCCTGACCCTTTCCTATCTGGTTGGCCGCTTTGTACCCGCCACCGCAACGGCCGCCACCTTTCGATTTTTCAGACTGATGAAAGCGAGCCAGTTGGCACTCGATATGGCCCCTCTGCCTCCTCGAAAACGACTGGATTTTCTGATGGAGCAGGCGCCAAAGCATGTGTTGCCTTTTATGTTAAAACACCGGCATCTGGCACTCTTTATTGTTTTGAACATCCCGGGAAATACGGTCATTGGCGGTGGTGGCGGCATCGCCTTTATCGCAGGGATTAGCGGCATTTATTCTTTCCCCGCTTATCTACTGACCCTGCTACTTGCCGTCGCGCCGTTGCCGTTATTATTTCTCATTACAGCGTCGGCATTCTAGGAAACCCCCTAATCTTCCCCATCCTCACCGATTTGAACTAGAACCTTTTGTAGAAGAGCCCTGGTCTTTTGTCGTCCCGTAGATGACATATCCTTTAAATTGATGTCCAGTTTGACGTTCTGGAATTCCTCATGAATGACTTCAAGGTTGTTCGATACGTCGCCGCGCTCACTCAAAACCTCATATGTTGCAATAGGAAATTTGATACCCTTGACGGTGACTTCGAACTCATTCCCACAGAGAATTTCATCTTTCACATTGGCGTAGGTTTCATGAGAGATGCGGATTTCACCGGATTTCGCCGATGATTCAAGTCGGGAGGCAATATTCACGCCCTTGCCAATCACTGTATAATCCATGCGCTCACTGCTGCCAAAATTACCAACAGTGCAATAGCCGGTGTTGATGCCCATACGGCACTGCAGCGGCTTTTTTATGCCGACCTCAAACCATTCCTCGTTGAGCTCCTGCAGTCGTTTCTTCATGGCGAGCGCCATTTTCACACAAGCCGTCGCGTCTTCTTTCACCCCCAGACTTTCCGGGTCGCCAAAGAAGATAACAATGGCGTCCCCCACATATTTATCAATGGTGGCGCCATGGGCGAGGGCAATATTGGACATTTCCGTCAGATATTGGTTAAGAATACGGGTCAAATCTTCTGATTCGAACCGTTCCGTAATTTCCGTAAATCCAACAATATCAGAGAAAAAAATCGTCAGCTTCTTACGGCGACTATTAATATCGCCCTGATTTTTACCTTCAAAAATCGACGCGTATACTTGCGGTGACAGATATTTTGCCAACTGATTGGATAGCCTTTCAAGCGAGCTCGACTGCTCTGCAATCGCCGCTTCCTGGCGTTTTATCTTAGTGATGTCGGAATAGACAGCGACGGTGCTGTTATCTTCGGTTTTTCTTTCATTAACCAGAATCCAACGACCACTTGTCCGCCGCTGAACGTAAGAGCTGGAGTCTTTGAAATGGTTATCCAGGCTTTCCAAAACCCAGTCTTCTTCGCGGCCCGTCGCGTCCTCAATCGCGCCGCGTTCAAGCGCTTGTCGCATAATCTCCTCAAACGTCCTGCCATATTGGCTTTGGGCCGTTTGGTCTGGGAAAAACAGACGGCGATAGACGCTATTGCAGACGGCCAGCTTATCATTGGCGTCATAAAAGGAGAAACCTTCAGAAATGCTTTCAATGGCACTGGCAAGCCGCTTCTGACCTTCTTCAATTTCCTTGTGATTGGATGCCTGTATTTCAACGGCGGTATCCCGGAATACTGCAAGGGCATCGGCCATATGTCCGATCTCGTCATTCCGCTGACGTGAGGGAATCCTGACATCTATATCTCCAGCTGCCAGGCGGGTCATCGCATCGGTAATATTCTCAAGCGGCCGAATGATCAGAGGCCGAACGAAGGCGAACATGACAAAAAGGGCCGTCAGAATACTGGCGCTGGCGATAATAATCAGAAGGTATTTACCCGTTTCAACAACCTCACCCGAATGGACCGCGGCCAGCGCACTTCGCTGCCGGGCGGCGACGACTTGCGCTGCCACTTCCCTATTGAGCCGAAGTGCAATAGCACGACTAGCGCCCAATGCCGCGTTTGCGCGTTTTTGGTTGGCCAGCTCCGTTTGGCGAATATCAAACAGATTATTCGCGCCGGCGCCAAAACCCAGAAGTCTAAAGGTTGCGTTATGAAGATCGCCGTCGCCGGTCTGACCCGCCAACTCATCCAGCATCTCCTTGACGCGACCTGAGGAGGCTTGGAATCGTTCGCGAAACGGCTGGAGCGACGCAATATCACCGACATTCGCGGCTTCACTGAGAATGCCGACAATCAGATTGCCTTCTGCCCGGAGCGATAACAGTGAATAGAGTTTATTGGTGCCAATATCGATAAGGTCGCTCAACGCTTCTGTCGAGGAAGCCGTCTCTTTGCGTGCTGCTTCATCCAGGTTCTTGAGAGAGCCTGCCAACGCTACTGCAAAGATTTTCTGAAAATTAGCATGCGCCGATTTCAGGAAATTGAACTCCTGAAGTAGCCGAGCGTCAAGCTCCTGACGCAACTGACCATTGGCACCGAGTGCTTTTTTTCGCGCCATAAAGACATTGTCGGTCCGTGATCCAAACTCCAGAATTGCTTTACCCAATACAACAAATGGGGGCTCAACTTTGTCGCCATCGAAAGGCGCAAACATCGCGTTCGTATTCTTGTTTACACCGGCAAATTCGCCTCTCAGCACATCCAGGCGGGCTTGGCTGTCCGTGAAAAATGCCTCTGAAAGGATATCTTCTGCCTGGCCGATTTCAGCGCGAATATCTAAAAATTCTTTTATATTTTCAGTGGCATTAGTCACGAGCGCACTTAAAGACCGTTTGCTTGTGGAGGATATTTTCTCTCCTTCCATGACAAAATCAAATACGGCGTCATCAATTAGTGGCTCGGTGATCAGGAGAAAGGAATGATGCGCGCGGTTGAGATTGCGCATTCGAGTCTCTCGCTCTGCGCTCTTGATCAATTTTGACTCAACATCTTTTTTTAGAGAATCAAGACTGCGCGCCAGTTCCTTTTCTATCCCCTTCAACTTCATCCAGTTTTTATTTTCTTCAATCACAGATTCCGCGACGTCTATCAAGCCTGAGAGGTTCGCAGCCTTGACCACAAGATCCTCTACCGTTTTGCGGTGTTCCAAAAGGTTGGTATCTGCCATCAAATCCGGGGCAGCAGACGTAATCTGTGCACTCATTTCTGCCAACTGCAACGCGACATCAATTTCAGGAAGACTATGCATCGTAATCTCTTCTGTGGAAGAAGAAACATGGTCAAAGGATATCCAGGCAATAATGCCGGCAACGATGCTCATCCCTGCAAGAAAGCTAAGGGCAAGGAAAAGCTTGCCATTAATCATCAAGTTAAAACGGGCGGATTTGCGAGGCGGCAAAGATTTGGTCATTTTGGCAGCCTGTCCAGAGTCCGGACCCGACCATGAGCAAGAATTTCCGTAAGAAACACCCGGTCCGATCCCTGGTTGTCACCGGCGCCAAAAAACAGCTCCAAACCGCCCAGATCGAATTCCTTCTGCTGGCCAATCTGGCTCAGGAACGTCGCACGCGACGGCATTTGGCCCAGTTGTTCAAGCACGGCGACGGCAAGTCGGCCAACGATATATCCCTCCAACGACACGAACCCAATTTCCGCGCCAGGATCACTCGCATCCATGGCCCGCCGATAATCAGCCATCAAGGGAATCGCATCATCATCAGGAGAGGGCACAACCTGCGTGACGAACACACCGCTGCCGTCACCCCCCAGTTCACTGGAGAGCGCCTTGGTGCCGACGAAAGACATATTCAGGAAGATAACATCCATGTCGAGAGATCGCGCCAGCTTGATAAATGCCGCGCTCGCCTTGTAGGCGCCAATCATGGCAACGGCTTGCGGTTCACCATCGCGGATGGACAAAAGCGCCCGTTTGACCGCTGTGGTGTTGCGCATATATTTCCCTTCGGCAACAGCCTCCATATTCCGTCGTTTCAGGGCCTCCGACACGCCTTTAAGCCCCGCCCGGCCGAAGGAATCGTCCTGATAGAATATGGCAATGCGTGTGATACCCAGATCTTTCGTCAAATGCTCAATCCAGGCTTCTGTCTCCTGTTCGTAAGACGCCCGGATATTGACAACATTTCGAAAGTCAGGATTTCGTAAAAAAGCAGCGCCTGTAAACGGACCAATAAAGGGGATATCCTGCTCTGTCGTGGTCGGCTGAACGGCTTTGGCTGTAGGAGTGCCGACACCGCCAATCAAGGCAAATACTTCATCCTTTTCGATAAGCCTGTTCGCATTCTCAATGGCGCGACCGGGATTGTATCCGTCATCATAGGATTTCAGGACCAGCTTGCGGCCATGGATACCGCCCTTCTGGTTGGCCTCGTTGAAGGCGGCGAGAATACCGTCGCGCATACCCAGACCCAGGGCCGCCGACGGACCCTCAAACGCGGCGGTCTGTCCAAAGATAATCTCATCGTCATGGACACCCTTTTCAGCCCTGGCCGAGAGAGGCAACAAGGGAAGGACAAAAAGGCATATTCCTGCCGTCATAAAAAATGAAAATCTTGGACGAGGAAAGCTGTTCACGGTGGCCTTTTTCCCTTTTACAAAGGCAGTTATGCAACAACTATAGCCCGCAAAAGTTGATAGCAGAAATTTTTTTGGCAGCGCCTCGATACGTCAGGCGAGCGTGAATCCAGCATATCCGTCGGCGACAACCTGCTCACATTCTTCCAGATATCTCTGAAAGCCTAGATAGGGCATGAACACCCGCGGTTTTCCCGGAATGTTGGCGCCTAAATACCACGAATTACATGTCGGAAACAACGTCCGGTCCGCAATCTCATTTGTCTGGCGCACCCAGTTCTCTTCGGCATCCGGCTGAGCTTCGATACATCTCTGCTTCATCGTCCGCAGATGATCAATGCAGTCGGCAATCCATTCCACATGATGCTCAATCGCCGGCATCATGTTTGCAAGGACCGAAGGGCTTCCCGGGCCCGTCACAATGAACATATTGGGAAATCCGGCGATGGCGAGGCCAAGATAGTTTTTCGGACCTTCCCGCCATTTTTCCCGCAAAGAAATTCCGCCACGGCCGCGAATATCCATTTTCAACAAGGCGCCGGTCATGGCATCAAATCCGGTTGCAAAAATAATTTCATCAAGCTCGATTTCCCGATTGCCATAGCGAATGCCGCGCTCCGTGATTTCCTCAATCGGATCGGTTTTCACATCATGCAAGGTTACATTATCGCGATTATACGTCTGGTAATAATTGGTATCGACGCACACTCTCTTGCAGCCAATGACCGTATCCGGCGACAAAAGCCGCGCTTTCTCCGGATCATCGACGACATCGCTTATCTTCGCCCGAACATAATCCGCGGCGGTGTCATTCGCCTGCTTGTCCGTCAGCAGGTCATTGAATGCACCAAGGAAAGTAAGCCCGCCCCGACGCCATCTTTCATCATATACCCGCTGTTGTTCCTCAGCATTACAATCGGTTGCATTCTCTTCGTTAATGGAAAGAAGAAAACCAGAGCGGGAATTTTTAGCCCGTTCCCGATAGGTTGCGTAATTTTCCTTGCGGTCCTTTACATAGGCGGGATCATAGGGGCCGTTATAGGCGGGAATGGCATAGCTCGGCGTTCGCTGGAAAACATGCAGATGCCGCGCGGCTTCGGCAACAAGCGGGATTGATTGAATAGCGGACGATCCGGTCCCAATAATCCCAACCGTCTTGCCTTCAAAATCCGGCTCAACATGCGGCCAGTTTCCCGTGTGAAAAGTCGCACCCTTGAAAATCTCAAGACCCTTGATATCCGGGACATTGGTTGACGAAAGGCAGCCCGTCGCCATAATGCAAAATCTGGCTGTAACCGTGTCACCATCTTTTGTTGAAACTTGCCAATAGTCATCATCTTCGTTAAAAATCGCCTGCTCGACATGCGTATTCAGCTGAATATCCCGGCGCAGATCAAACCGCTCAGCGACATGATTGACATAGCTAAGAATCTCACCTTGTGTCGCATATTTCTCTGACCAGTCCCATTCTTGCTGTAGTGCGTCGGAAAACTGATAAGAATACTCTAGGCTTTCCACGTCGCATCTGGCGCCAGGGTATCGGTTCCAGAACCAGGTGCCGCCAATATCACTTCCCGCCTCATAAACCCGGACAGAAAAGCCTCGGCTACGGAGCTGATGAAGCAAATAGAGGCCGGCAAATCCGGCGCCAACAACCACCGCATCAAAATCAGGTTGCGTCATAATGTCCCCCGTTCTTTCGTTATTGTTTTTGGTTTTAGACACAGAAAACGATCTCTAGAGACTACCATAGTCACAGTTCCTTGCGAATACCATATGGTATTCTGTGCTTTTGGTTGTTGGCGGATCGTGCTAATCAGGCGCTGTCTCTTAATCTGATGATCGATGGAAACTCAAACCGGATGACAACGCTGAATGTGATAGGGGCAGGGGCCTGGGGTACCGCTCTTGCGATTACCGCAAGGAAAGCGGGCAATGACGTCCTCCTCTGGACACGACAGCCGGAACATGCAGACCAGCTTAATTCTGACCAAACCAACAACAAATATTTGAAAAATGTCCCGCTTGCGCCAGGTATCATCGCAACGGCCGATATTGCCAGGGCAGCGGAGGCAAAAGTCCTGCTGATGGTTGTCCCGGCGCAGCATTTACGGGAGATCCTGTTCCGGCTGAAACCGGAGCTGGAGCCGGGAACAGTGCTGATCATATGCGCCAAGGGAATTGAGCAGGATA
>NVRR01000092.1 GCA_002732675.1 Sneathiella sp.
TGACCGAGGCACATATAGAGCATGCCCGTGCAAGTCAGGCGCACGCGGTTGCAGCTTTCGCAGAAATTATGGGTGAGGGGGGTGATGAAGCCAATCCTGCTCCCCGTTTCTGCGACGTCGAAATAGTCCGACGGGCCGCCTGTACGATAGTCGGATGCGGAAATTGACCATTTTTCAGCGATCTTAAGCTTTAGCTCAGACAAAGGCAGGAATTGGTCACTGCGGTCGCCGTCAATAGCGCCCATGGGCATCGTTTCGATAAAGGTAATGTCCATTCCTTTATCGCCTGTCCACCTAATTAGCTCATCGACTTCCCCGTCGTTGAAGCCCTTGACGGCTACGGTGTTGATTTTGATTTTAAGGCCAGCGGCCAGCGCCGCCTCTATCCCCGTCATTACCTTTTCAAAATTCCCCCAGCGGGTGATATCCTGAAATTTATAAGGATCGAGAGTATCCAAGGACACATTAAGCCGTCTGACACCGGCGTCGAAGAGCTCGCTTGCATATTTACTTAGCTGGCTACCATTGGTCGTCAGGGTCAGCTCATCCAGCTCTCCGCTTCTAAGGTAGAGGCCGAGGCTCTGGAAGAGTTCCATGATGCCTTTTCGAACCAGGGGCTCGCCGCCGGTAATGCGGATTTTACGCACGCCCTTGCGAATAAAGGCGGCGGAAATCTGCTCTAGCTCCTCCAGACTCAAGATGTCTTTTTTAGGAAGGAAAGTCATGTTTTCCGACATGCAGTACTGACAGCGGAAATCGCATCTGTCAGTCACAGAAACCCTGAGATAGTTTACTTCTCTGCCGAATGGATCAATCATGTCTCTTGTCCGATCAAAAATAGACAGGCGCCTACTTCGAAAGAATATATTTTTAAAAATGATTTGCAAGCCGCGAAACACGAAGCGGGTAAGATGAGAGGCTGCGGCTAGCTTGTTTCAGCGTATTTTACATTACCGGCCATAAAATCCTGATGTTGCATTGCCTTGTCAGCAGCGTCGACGGTCAATAGGTCATAAAGCTCTATTGGTGCCGGCGCGGCGGGGAACAGGGAGGAGACTTCCTTGCCCTGAACGGAAACCGTTACTTCGTAAATCATCTTGAAAATGGCACGGTCGAGATCTATTTTCCGGCAAGCGACCGCCAGTATTTCCGGCTTCTCGCCATAAAGAGCATACTTGATTGTGTCGAGGTCGACGCCGATCAATTTGGCAAAGGAGAGCTCAAATAAATCCATTTCGCCCTGGTGCAGGGATTTGACCATGAAACCGCGGGTTAGCTCACCGGCGCTGAAGAGTTTTTCCACAAGGCGGACAGACGGATCGCTCTCCTTAGAAATCGCCTGGATCGTTTTATTTCTGTCTTCGATTTTTACGTCAAGTGCGCGCGCATCGACATCGAATTTTTCCACAATATACTCACGCAGGGCAATGGATACCCAGCGATACATTTTTTCAGCGATGGGCTGCGGGAGAAATGGGCGTTGCAGGAGGGGGCGTTGATATTCAGGTATAATTTCAGATTTCTCACCGAGGTAGCTTAAAAGAGACAAGGGCATTTGGGCGCCATGGTTTTCCAGCAATGTCACGGTCATGTCGCTGTTCCCAAGATCACATATGGCCTGGCACACGCTTTCGCTGATATCTTCCCGGGCGGCGACGGCAAACTGATGCTGCAAGGATCGGTGCTTGATTATCTCCAGCAAATCAGGCTCGGAGAGCAGTCCGCAATCTTTGAGGATAGGAAGGGCGACTTCTATTTCATCATTGGCCAGAAAGACCATCAGGGCTTTGGGAATATCATCTTTATCAGCAAGCTGCCTGGCGAAATGAGAACGGATTGATTTTTCGACATCCGTCGTAATTCTGCAGATGATGTCAACCATCAGCTCTTTTTCTGGCATTGAAAAAGAATGGGTCTCACTAATTAGAAAATTACCGATTTTTCGATAAAGAAACTCGCGCTGTTCCGAAGATTTACCCTCCGCCAGCGCGACCAGCGCTTTGATTTCTAATATATTTTCCTGGCCGCCTAAAGTCACAATGCTATTGCCCAAACAGTATTAACTATGTTTGGAAGATAGTGCCGCACTATCGTTAATAATTTCTGAATTTAGCTGAGCACGTTAAAAAATATTATTTTTTCTTGGCATCATCCGGCGCAACAAGTCTCAGCCGAACCGTAAATCGGCTGCCTGTCGACAGGCTGCTTTGTACAGTGATATCGCCGCCCATCAGCTTCGCGAGCTTAAGGGAGAGAGTAAGACCCAAGCCGACGCCGTCTGTGCCACGGCTATAAACCCCTTCATGGGCCTGCTTGAATGCTTCAAAAATCTTTTGCTGATCTTCTTCGGCGATGCCGGGCCCCGTATCCCAAACCGTAATATCGGCAAATTGCTCATCAACAACATCGACATCAATTCCGACCTGTCCTTTTTCTGGCGTGAATTTGACCGCATTTCCCAGGAGGTTAACCAGTATCTGCAAGCATCTCGTTGGGTCAACCGCCAGGTTAATTCCGGTTTTGGTTCTGATGGATCCCAAATCCAGGTTTTTCTCAACTGCGTGGGTTTGAACCAGCACATAGGCATCGGCGATCAAGCCATCGAGCGACGTTTCGACGATTTCAATGGGAATTTTTTCGCTTTCAATCCGGGCAATATCAAGAATATCTTCAATCAGGCTAAGGAGATGTTTGCCTGAATTCAGGATATCGCCAACATATTCACGGTATTTATCACTTATGGGGCCGAAAGTTTCAAGGCCAATAACCTCGGCGAAACCAATGATTGCATTCAGTGGTGTGCGAAGTTCATGGCTCATGTTTGCCAGGAATGTATTTTTGGCCCGTGCGGATTCAACCGCCTTCTTAGCTGTTACTTCCAACTGTATATTTTTACTTGTGATCTCATTAATCGCGTGCTCCAGATCGGCTTTCGAAGACAGGGCTTCATCTTCGGCCAGAAGGCGAGCCGTAATGTCATCGCTGGTGCCGCGATACCCGGTGAAGCGACCCTTTTCATTAAAGACGGGCACGCCGCTGATATTAAAAATCTTGATATCGCCGGTCGTATCCTGGATTTCCAGCGGAACGGAACGGAACGGAACATGCCTTTCAATGGCATTTTCCGCTTTGTTGCTGCCATCTTCTTCGGGTTTGAATATTCCAAGTTCGGCCAGCAATTTTCCCTTAAGCAGCAAAGGTGGCAGGCCGACGGCCTGAACAACACGGTCGGAAACAAATGTCAATCGACCGTCAGCATCTGTTTCCCAAATCCAGTCAGAGGCGGCTCGGGTGATATCCAGAAACCGCCGTTTTTCGCGTCTCAATTTGGCTTCAGCATTCACCTGCCGTGTGGAGTTGATGAAGCTGCCGCAAATGGCAATCATATGTTTGGCATCATCAAATATCGGGAAATGGCGGGAGAGAAAATACTCGACATCTTTCCCCGCCTGAAGGGAGACGAGCTTGGTTTCTACGGCCTTGGTGTCTGCAACCCGGCGAAGTATTTCCATATGATCGGCGGGAAGGGCAGGCAAGCTTGCCTCATCATCCAGCTCAAGCATGCCAGGGCGGAAATGCTCCTTATACCCGGTGTTCGCATAAATAACGGTCCCGTCGGGCTGCGCCATATACATAGGCTGGGCCTGCTCGAAAACCGCATCAAAGAATTCGCGACTTACAATGCTTTGCATAGCCGGTATTGCTGAGCTGCTGGTGTTTTTAACATCAGAGTGGAGCGATACGACGCTTCCTTGCCTCAGGTCAGTCATTTTTCAAATTAACATGCCATTCTAGCATGTTCCTCTAGTGATGCCAGCTCCCCCCATGGGACTTAAAGATACACCCGTTGTTCATCCTCTTCACTCTCCAGCTCCTCGACGACCTCCAGATAGTCAGTCTCCAGTTGCCAGAACCGTAAAGTTGCCTGCGCATTTTTCACAGACAGCTTATCATAAAAGCCCATCATGAGTTCAACTTCTTCCGGATCGGTAATTTTTTTCACGTTGTCCCTGTCCGAAATATTACGCGTGAGCAGGAAAATAGCCGAAAATGAATTGCGGTCGAATTCGAGGGATTTCACGACAACCGCCAACGCTTCAGCATTAGGGTCGTAGATAAACCGACATATTTTAAGGTATTCAAGTTGCGATTTTACGGCAAGCCCGATCAGGAAAAGCCGAATTTGTTTGCTTCGAAGTGTCTGGACCAGGAACCGCTCGGTCAACTCGTTACGTTCTGCCAATTCGGCAATAAGTATATCGGCGTGAGAGCTATTGGCGGCGACATCGTAGTCATATTCTGTTTTGGCCGCGGCAACGATTTTCTCGTTCAGGTCCAGCTCATCAATTTCGAAATTCTGCAGGATATGTCGGCGAAGGGCCGCAGAGACCCACCAGAACATTTTATGGGCGAGATCCGTCGGAATGTCGTGACGGGCAATAAGCGGCTCCTGAAAGCGGTCAATGCGTTTTGATTCTTCGACCAGATATTCCATACTTTCGCGGGATATTTTGGCGTCGCTATTTTCGATCAAATGGGACACAACATCTTCATCGCCGTAATTGATCAGGAGCTCACTGATCGTCGTACTGATATCGTCCCGTTCCGCGATGACAAGCAGATGTTCCTTGCTGCGATTTTGAATGATCTCTATCAGGTCCGGTTCTGCCAGCAGATGGCTTTTGAACAGAATAGAGCGTGCGACCTCAATTTCATCATTGGCCAGAAGATTGATCAGATCATGCGGGGCATTTTCAAGCACTGAAAGTTGTTCCGCGAGATTTTGTCGGAGCGTCGTTTCAATTTCTGTCAGCAGTTTTGATAGAATACTGGTGATCAGCGCATGCTCGCGCTCGCTAAGGCGTTCGTCGTCCGTCAGGAATAAATCGCTGATATTGTTGAAAAGATGACGTCGGCCACGGCGTGAGCTGTCCTTGGACAGGGCGATCAGTTGCTTCAACTCATCACTTTCAGTTTCCGACATGATCTACCCGTTTAATGAAGAAATTTAAAATACGCATGTTTGCAACAACCGGTTTCCGCCAAAAAAATATCCACATGAACAGCCATAGGGCGCTGTTTGTAGTATAGTTTCTTTTCCATGGTCCCGTGAAACCTATTGCCCGAATATTTCATGCTGACCTTAAATTCCCGTTAATTGCTGGCCTTTATGTCACATATTTTGCCATATATGAACACATAATCGCCTAATTTTGACCATTCCATCCCCTCAATTCGACGCAACTTATGGTTAATGAATTCTTCTTTTCCGGAGCCATGCAATGAGTAGGGGCCTCTTTCCCCCATTTAGTAGAAAATTTGGCGCTTTTTCGGAAGAATTTTCAAGAGTTTTACAATTCCTTAAGAATGTCCGGGCATTCTAGAGGCCATATTAATAGGTTCCAAATTTGCGAGAACAGTAATGTTAGCAATTGATGAGAAAACTGTGACAGAAGATTATCATGAACTTACCAGGTTAATCGAGCGGTTGCATCGCCGGTTTCTGGACGTATTGAGAACCGAACTCAATTTGATGGAGGTAACGGATATCAACGCCGTTCAGGCGTTGCTACTTGCCAATATCGGTAATGAAGAAATCAATGTCCGCGAATTGATGTCGCGGGGATATTATCAAGGATCCAATGCTTCATACAATTTGAAAAAACTGGTGGAGATGGGCTACCTGATTCAAGAGAAATCCGAGAGGGATCGCCGGGCAACGATGATCAAGCTATCCGAAAAGGGCCTTGGTTTGGTGTCAAGAATGGCGGAATCGGAGGAAAAGCAGTCGGAGTTGCTTGCCAAGTCCAATCCGTCTCCGGATATTGAAGCGACACGGAAATCACTGCGGCAGATAGAACGTATCTGGACAGACTATATCCAATACGGCGCTCAATAAACCGCCCCGGGCCTCCTGTATACGATTTAGTAGACGGGGAGGCTCCAATTTTACACCTCCAATTTACTCCTAAATGGTATTTCCAGCGCCAAGCTATAGCTTGGTCTGAAGCAACCTGATGGATGTTAAGGGTCTGTTAATAAATTTTTACTACCATTGCAGTTACTCTGACTAATTCGAGGCAATGATAGCTTTGTTGCCGACGTAGCTTCCGAGAGAGAAAGGAGTTGCAGATGGACGTGATCCCAGTTTCGAAACCAGACGTAAAGATTTCGATGCAAAAATCAGATATGGGGCCTCACCGAACAGGTGGCCCCAAGTCGTTGGCAGCTGTTGCGCCGATGGCGTCTGATACAGCTCAGATTACTGACCCGGTCAAGCGCGCAGAGCAGGCTATTGGACCTTTCTTCGAAGACGAGAGTTTTCCGGCCGGTCGTTTTTCCATTGATCAGGATAGTGATAGCGGCCGATATGTTTATCGCCTGATTGATATTGAAACCAAGGAAGTCCTCAAGCAGTTTCCGGGCGATTATGTACTGCGCAGGGTCGCTTATTATCGCGAACTCCAGGGTCTTGCCGTCGATAGCGCTGTTTAGCAACCGCTCCCATTCTATTAGACTATTTGGTTGATGGCGATGGCACCGTTGATGGTTTGCGCATTTCTTCTCGATAGAGGGTTAGAAAGGGAAGCTGAGGCCGTATAGGCGCTTGGCGGAGCCTTTTTCCTCATAACTTCATCGGCTACAGATTTTACCAGACCTTCCGTCACCGTTTTCACGGTTGATAGTTTCCGAAAATGAACATCCAATGTCGCGTAAAAGGTTTCGCTCGCAGCCTTCAATTTCTCGATATCTGCTTTGGGGAATCTCTTATATTTTTCCGGATCCTGCTTAATCAGCGTCATCTGCTGATTGTAAATCGCCACCAGCCGCGTTTTTTCAGACAAACTATCAGAAAATGCCTGCGGCCTGTTCTCTTCAAGCAGGATATTCTCTGCTTCTAGTATCGCCGAAAGCCTCGAAATTATATCGCAAAGGCTATGGGGTGCCAACAATTGCCGACCTGGGCGGGGCTGCTGTGTTGTCATCTCTCTACCTCCTGCATGGCGAGCATTTCGCGTAAAACAGCATCGGCAATACCAATACCGTTCTGACGGCTCATTGATTTGGCATATTCCTCATTGAGCATGGATTTGAAAAGCTTCTCGGATTCGCCGCCACCGAACGTTTCGTCGGCCTCCAGCCCGGAAGACATAGAGTTCAGAAACTGGCTGAGGAAGAAGGCCTCGAATTGCTCAGCTGCGGCCTTTGCCTTTTCCATGGACATAGGTCCATTTCCAGTCGCACTGGCGCCAAGTGGTTGTGCCAGGAAATTGGGGCTGCTTGATTGAATTTCAGTCATTACATCAACTCGATTTCTGCTTGCAGCGCACCGGCTGCTTTAATTGCCTGAAGAATAGAAATCATGTCTCTGGGGCCAATCCCGAGTGCATTTAGACCATCCACCAATTCCTGTAGTCGAACGCCCTTTTTCAGGATGGTCAGTTTGTGATCGGAGTCTTCAGAGACGTCAATATTGGTCCGTGGGACAACGACGGTTTCGCCAGTTTCGGAAAACGGGGTCGGTTGCGAGACTTGCGGGGTTTCCGTGATGCGCACCGTCAAATTACCTTGCGCAATGGCAACCGTATCGACTTTGACTTCCCTGCCGATGACGATGATGCCCGATTGCTCGTCAATGACAACGCGGGCGATCTGATCGGGTTCCACCATCAACTGTTCTATATCTGCCAGCAGGTCAACCATATTGCGTTGGTTACTGCCTTGCAGGTTTAGAACGACCGTAGCGGGATCAGTTGATTCGGCGACCTTATGGTCCACATGTTTGTTGATGACTTCCGCAATTCGGCGAGAGGTTGTCAAGTCAGGGTTGCGAAGAGAGATACGAAGGCTTGTCAACGTCGCCAGATCAAAGCCAAGTTCCCGCTCGACAATGGCGCCGGAGGCAATACGCGCCGTTGTGGGCACGCCTTTTGTAATACTCTCAGCGTCTCCGCTTGCGGAATAGCCTGCCACGGTCAATGTGCCTTGAGCAACCGCATAGGCTTCGCCGTCGGCGGCAATCAGCGGCGTCACAATCAAGGTGCCGCCCGTCAGGTTTTTGGCATCGCCCAGCGAGCTTACAACCACGTCAATTTTCGTACCCTGGCGCTGAAACGGTGGCAGAGTGGCGGTCACGATAACAGCCGCGACATTATCTGTTTTCAACGTTTTCCCCGTTGTATTGACACCGAGGCGCTCGAGCATGGAGGTCAGGCTTTGTTCGGTAAACGGCGAGTTCGTGAGGGAATCACCGGTGCCGTTCAACCCAACGACAAGACCGTAGCCCACCAGTATATTGTCCCGGATGCCTTCAAACTCGGTAATGTCCTTTACACGAGACGCTGTCTGCGCCGTTTCCGCTGACCAGGTCAGCAGGGTCAGGGCAAAGAAGAGCGCAGAAAACATGCGTTTCGTCGGTATAAATTGCTTTGCAATTATTCGGACTGTAGTCAAAGTCATACGTCTTTTCCGTCATACGAGGTCATAACAAGTTATTTCTACTAATTTAAATGCGATTTTCATGCCAGTTTACCCTTACTCTAAGCTATTGATATTGAATAGATAAATATGCTACAAGCCGTCATGATTTGGGAAGCGGGCAATATCTTCCGCTTGACCCGGAAAGAATGACCTCTAACAATAAGAAACAGCATTTTTTAGTCTCCGTTTTTGGGGGACGTTTTAGGACAGGATATGCGGGTTAGCGGATCAGGCAGGACGAGCGCGGCGTCGAATGCGAAGGGCGGAAAATCATCCTCAAAGTCGGGAGAGAAGTTTTCGGTTCCGGGGGAGGCGGTTGAAACCAGTAGCTCTGCAGGCGTTGCTGTCGCCTCGCCCATAAGTTCCATTGATGCGCTCATGGCGCTTCAGGGTGTCGATGATTCGACAACGGAAAATGAAAAAGCTGCCCAAAAAGGCAAGGATCTGCTTGAGAAACTTGAAGAAATTCGTGACGGACTGCTGACAGGTAATTTATCGGCACAGCGGCTCTTGCAGCTTAAACAGACTCTGTCTTCATTTGACGTAAGCGAGGCCGACCCGAAACTAGCGGAAATTGTTCGCGACATCGAGGTGAGGGCTGCCGTTGAGCTCGCCAAATTCGGCTATTGATCTGCTCAACCTTTAATCGGAAACACTTCTTTTCATTCAAACTCACAAATAACTGATCGTTTCACGAATAGAATATTGCTAATGGCTGAGCTATCCTATAAAAATGGCCGCAATTTTTACGGGCGCGTTTCGACATAGGGACAGGAGTTGCTTAGATGAACGTTCAAATACCTAAAGAGTGTAAACCCTCTGAGGATGAGCCTTTTATGAATCCTCGGCAGCAGGACTATTTCCGCGCTAAGCTCCTGAAATGGCGCACCGAGATTTTTGAAGATACTAACCAGACGATTGCCAGTCTGCAGGAAGAAACCGTAAAGGAACCGGATATTGCCGATCGCGCGTCGACAGAGTCGGAAAGAGCGCTTGAGCTCAGAACCCGGGATCGTCAGCGCAAGCTCATTGGCAAGATCGATTCAGCACTTCGGCGTATTGATGAAGGTACGTACGGCTATTGCGATGAAACGGGCGAGCCGATCTCGCTTAAACGCTTGGAAGCCCGCCCAGTTGCGACATTAAGCGTGGAAGCGCAAGAGCGCCATGAGCGGCGCGAGAAAATTTATCGCGACGACTAGCGGCGCAACATAAAATCTCTGTCATAAAAAAAGCCGGCTCAGCAGCCGGCTTTTTTATGATTTCTCTCTGCTCCTAGAAGGGGAAGATGATATCGAATAATTGCTGTCCGTAGCGGCCTTGCTGGACATCAGTCAGGTGGCCTCTGCCGCCATAGGCGATGCGTGCCTCGGCAATCTTGGATGACTGGATTGTATTGTCGGACGTAATATCTTCAGGACGAACGACGCCGGTCACCGAAAGATCGCGGCTTTCAAAATTCACCCGAACTTCCTGTCGGCCAGAGATCACCATGTTTCCGTTCGGCAATATCTGTGTGACGATCGCCGCGATTTCCATATTGATGGTTTCTTTCCTGTTGACCGCACCTGACCCGCTCATACTGTGTTCACTGCCGAGATCTATTAACGCAGAGGCGGTTGTGCCCTCAGGTAGGACTTTCGTTACCTGGCTTTCAAGACCTAAAAGCCCCGTGAAGCCAGCATCTTCAGACGTAGTTCGCGATGTATCTGTGCTATTGTTAAGTGATGCCTCATCTGAGATGGCGACCATAACAGTCAGAATATCCCCAACCTGGGCAGCTCGCTGAT
>NVRR01000093.1 GCA_002732675.1 Sneathiella sp.
CTTACCCGCCGGGTCAAGGCTCGCCCCGCCGCGCCAAGACACATTCAGGCTGACAATGGGAATAGAGCGTTCCTCCACCAGCCAGGCGTTAATCCCGCCGGGGCTAGTCACTTCCTTGATATCGGCAGCGTTTACCGCAACAACGACGCTTAAAAACAGAATTATGCTGCCGACAGCGGCCAGAAAATAACGGGAATATATATGAGGCATGACTTAGCTTTCCTCAGCATCGGGCAAAAGGCGACCGACGACAGACCGCCGCTCATCAAAAAGGTTTTTTGCGGCGTTCTGAACATCTTCGGCGGTCACTTCCGAGATATTCTGGGGCCAATTGACAATCTGCTCAATCGTTTCCCCGCTGGCCAGCGCCGAGCCAAAAATATTCGCCGCGCCGCGAACGCTGTCACGGGAATAGATGGCTGCCGACATCAGCTGTTTTTTGGCTCTCGTCAGTTCTTTGTCCGTGACGCCATTGGCAACAATATCATCAACAACCGCCTGAACGGCTGTTTCAATATCATCAAGGCTTTGGCCTGGCGTCGGACTGCCATACAGCATGAAAGTTGATTGATCATAGGACCCTGAGTGATAGTAGGCGCCCGCTCCGACCGCGATTTTATCCTGAACCACGAGACTGCGATACAGCCTGCTGGTAACGCCGCCGCCCAGAATTTCGCTCAAAACTTCCAGCGCCCGCACCTGTTTCTGATTTTCGTCCCGCCCGGACGGCGCCAGATAGCTTTGCCGCCACGACGGTTGCCGTACCCGTTTGTCCTTCATCTCGACCACACGCTTGGCCAGTTGCGGCGGCTCCTGCACCCGTTTCCGATCGGGGATATCCACGGCGTCAAGGGGGCCATAATATTTACGCGCCAGATCAAAAACCTCTTCGGCATCGACATCACCGGCGACGATCAATATGGCATTATTGGGCGCATAATATTTTTTGTACCAGTCGATGGCATCCTGCGTCGAAAGCTGCTCTATTTCATGACGCCAGCCAATGACCGGGGTCCCGTAAGGATGGGCCAAATACTGCGCGGCCTGAAACTGTTCCCCAAACAAACCGGCCGGGCTATTGTCTGTACGCTGTGACCGTTCTTCCAGAACCACCTTCAATTCCGCGCCGACCGTTTCATCGGTAAGCACCAGATTTGCCATGCGATCAGCTTCCATTTCCATGAAAAGCGGCAATTTATCGGCGCTGACATTCTGGTAGTACGCCGTATAGTCTTGGGAGGTGAAGGCATTTTCCTGACCGCCGTTCTTGGCAACGATTGCCGAAAACTCTCCCGGCGCCAGAGTATCCGTACCTTTAAACATCAGATGTTCCAGAAAATGCGCGATACCGGATTTAAGTGGCTGCTCATCTGCGGCACCAACTTTATACCAGACCATATGGGTGACAACCGGCGCCCGATGATCCTCGATCACCACAACTTCCAGACCATTGTCCAAGGTCATGACTTGCGGGTTAAAAAGTGTCGGGATTTTTTCTGCGGCGGAAACCGTATAGGAGGTCGTCGCGGATATAGCAGAGATAAAAAATATACAAATAAGGAACTGTCGCCAAAGACCCATCAATATTCTCCGATCGCGAATAAATACTCCCTATGATAAAGGGCGCGGGCCTGCAAATTGCAAGGCATTAATACACATAATTTTGTGATCCCCGGCGAGAATATGCGTCACAGGGTGCCTGTTAAAGGATAAACTTTGCGGCGAACAGGGCGAAATCTAGTTAAACAGACCCTCGAGCAAAGCGCGCTTGCGGCGCTCAATCGTTGGCGTTGCCGCACCATCAGCAGGCGTATCGCCAAGGGCGGCATTTTCCTGCAGGCGCTTTTTCTCCTGCGCCGGGTTCACCACGGTTCCGAAAAGTGGCTGTTCCTGCCAGAACATAATTCTTTCCATAAAGGTTTCGTCATTTTCTGCCAGAATGATCGTTTCCGTGTTCACCAACTGACGAATATCCGGATTGACATTTTCAGCCCCGGCGTCGCGCAACAGCGCCAATTCCCCAGCTGACATGCCAAGGGCTTGCGCCTCCGCTACCGTCACCGGCGTCTGGTTAATGGACTGTTTCCCCAGCAATGCCGCCTTGGCCCTGTTATTGGCAAGTCTGTCCTGCGGACCTTGCTGGCCGGGGGTTGGCGGGCGCAATGAGAAATCAGGCGGAATGATCAAGGGTGCCTTTGTCAGCACCGTGAATTCGTCCGGGCCTTCCTTATTCAGTCCAAGTATCTGCTTCGTGCCTTCACATCCTGTCAGCGCAACAACGGCCAACAACATAAACCCGGTAAAACGATATATGTGACGCATTTTCCCTAATCCTCCGTCAGGACGCTATTTTATCGGATTTCTTGCCCCAAAACAAGCTTTCCAGCAACATAAGACCAACACCGCAAACAATTGCCATATCAGCAATGTTAAAGGCGGGCCAGCGCATGAAAATCAAATCAAAGTCAAAGAAGTCCGCGACCGCACCATAATTGATGCGATCAAAGATGTTGCCAATAGCGCCGCCCAGAACCAGTCCAAGACCAACAGCCAATAACTTATTTGTCGCCTTTTTAAGCATGGCGACAACGACAATGGAAATCACTCCCGAAACGCCCACCAAAATCCACCGGGTCGTCCCGCCGCCTGCGAACATGCCAAAGCTGACACCATGATTCCAAACCATCACCAGATTGAAGAAGGACGTGACTTCAATGCCGTGCGGGTTCGCCGCCATCAGATCAATCAGATACATCTTGCTGACCTGATCCGCGGCGATAATCAAAAGGGCGACGATGATCCCCAATCGAAACACTGCTTACACCTCGATCTCTACAGGCAGTCCGTCAACCACATCAGCGCAGCGAACGCATAGTTCCGTATGGTCGGTGTTGCGGCCCACTTCTTCCAGGGTTTTCCAGCAACGGCTACATTTCTCGCCCTCCGCCAGTGCCGGGACAACGGCGACGCCGCTTACATCTTCCAGCGTGAAAGCACCGGCAGGCGCTGTGTCCGCTTTCAGGACAACACCTGAGGTAATACAGATATCGGCCAGATCCAATCCGTCCAGCACCGGTTTATAGTCATCGGCGACATAGACGGTCGGGGCTGCCTGCAGGCTGGAGCCAATACGTTTTTCGCGGCGTTCGATCTCCAGCGCACCGGTAACGACCCGGCGAAAACTCCTTATCTTCGACCAGCGCTCTTCCAGCGCCGCATTTTTCCAGTTCGCGGGAATGTCGGGGAACTGACGCAAATGCACGCTGCTGTCCTCGCCCGGAAAACGGGTCAGCCAGGTTTCCTCAGCCGTGAACACCAGCATCGGCGCCAGCCAGGCGGTCAGGCAATGGAACAGGTGATCCAGAACCGTCCGCGCGGCGCGGCGCCGCAGATCATCCTTGCCATCGCAATAAAGAACATCTTTGCGGATATCAAAATAGAAGGCCGAAAGCTCCAACGTGCAGAAATTTTGGATGGCGGAGAAAAGCCGACTGAACTCGTAGTTATTACAATGGTCACGGATCATCTCGTCAAGCTCGGAGAGCCGATGTAAAACCCACTGCTCCAGCTCCGGCATCTCGGCCACGTCCACCCGTTCCGCCTCGTCCCAATCATTTAGATTTCCGAGGATAAAGCGCAGCGTATTGCGAAGTCGCCGATAGCTATCGATCTGGCCTTTGATGATCTCATTGCCGATGCGCATGTCTTCGGAATAATCCGACGCCACCACCCAGAGCCTGAGGATATCGGCACCGCTTTGGTCAATGATTTTCTGCGGCGCGATCACATTGCCGAGCGATTTGGACATCTTGCGTCCCTGCCCGTCCATGACGAAGCCATGGGTCAGAACCGCATCATAGGGCGCCCGGCCCCGCGTTCCGCAACTTTCCAGCAGCGATGAATGGAACCAGCCGCGATGCTGATCAGTCCCTTCCAGATAAAGCGACGCCGGCCATTGCAGCTCCGGCCGGGCCTCCAGGGTGAAGGCATGGGTGCAGCCTGAATCAAACCAGACATCCAGAATATCGCTCGCCATCTCATAGTCATCGGCACTGAAATCGGGTCCGAGGAAGCGTTCCGCAGGGGACGCAAACCACGCATCCGATCCTTCTGCTTCCATGATGTCGAGAATACGCGCATTGACCGCCTCATCACGGAGGAGTTCACCGGTTTCTCTATGGGTAAATACCGTGATCGGCACGCCCCAGGCCCGTTGCCGCGACAAAACCCAGTCCGGCCGACCAGATATCATGGCATGGATCCGATTGCGGCCAGAGGCCGGGAACCATTTGGTATCATCGATGGCTTTCAAGGCAGTTGCCCGCAAGTCATTGGTGGTCATGGAGATAAACCATTGCGGCGTATTGCGGAAAATCAGCGGGGCCTTTGAGCGCCAGGAATGCGGATAGGAATGCACCAGCTTGCCGCGCTTGAGCAACGCCCCAACTGTCTGCAACTCATCGGCAACGCCCTCGTTGCATTTATACACATGCTGGCCTGCAAACATTGGCACATGGTCGAAGAACGTGCCGTCTTCGCTAACCGTCTGCGGGATTTCGATGCCGTGGATCAATCCGACTTCATAGTCTTCCTGACCATGACCCGGCGCCGTATGGACAAAACCGGTACCGGCCTCAACCGTCACATGATCGCCGTCAATCAGCGGCACATCGAAATCATATCCTTTACCGTGAAACGGATGCTGACAAAGAACATCGGCGAAGGCCGTCCCCTTGCCTTCCCAGATGGTCTTGACGGAACGGATCCCGGTTTCCTTCTGAACATCCTCCAGCAGTGCCGCGGCAACGAATACCGTCTCGCCGATAACCGCAAGCGATCCTTCTTCAATGCCCGTGACTTCGACGCCCACATAATCCATGTCCGGGCCGTAGGCAATGGCGCGGTTACCGGGCATGGTCCAGGGGGTAGTTGTCCAGATAACGATCGACGCGCCCCTAAACTCCGCCGGGCCGGATTTAACCGGAAACCGCACATGGATGGTGGTTGAGGTATGATCGTGATACTCAAGTTCAGCTTCGGCCAGCGCAGTTTTTTCCACCGGCGACCACATAACCGGCTTAGAGCCACGATACAGCCCGCCATTCATCAAGAACTTCAGGAGTTCCCGCACGATCTGCGCTTCTGAATCGAAGCTCATCGTCGTATAGGGCCTTTCCCAGTCACCAATCACACCCAGGCGCTTAAATTCTTCCTTCTGGATATCAATCCAGTGAGCGGCAAATTCACGGCATTCTTTACGAAATTCAACGACCGGCACCTCGTCTTTGTCTTTACCGGCTTTGCGATATTTTTCTTCGATCTTCCATTCGATTGGCAGGCCATGGCAATCCCAGCCCGGCACGTAATGAGAATTCTTTCCCATCATCTGCTGCGACCGGCTGATCACGTCTTTGAGGATCTTGTTCATGGCATGACCGATATGCAAATGCCCGTTGGCATAGGGCGGTCCGTCATGCAGAATGAATTTTTCGCGGTCCGCGGACTGTTCCCTCTGGCGGCCGAACAGGTCCATTTTTTCCCAGCGTTCCAGCAGGCCTGGCTCTTTTGCAGGCAAGCCCGCCTTCATCGGAAAATCCGTACGGGGGAGAAAAAGCGTTGATTTATAGTCAGTGCTCATGATGGCAAGCTGATCCTAACAGTGTCTGGTATTTTTGGTGAACGGGAGACGAAAATCCGCCGTAAATTCTTGGCCTCTGCCCTGATCATCAGGTACGAACCCTTTTTACCCGGCCTTACACAATAAAGGCCGGGTTAGTAATTCGGGTTCCGGTCGCATATTCGCCCCGGCGACCGCCCTGGATGGTTAAAAATTCAGTCATGGCTGGTGTTTTATCAACTCCCTTGGCTGCTGTCGAGAAATCATAGCAGCCAGACGCCAAAAAACCGGCGTTTTTGGCCTATTTCTCTGGCAAAAGGTATTTCGACAAAAAGGCGGGCAATTGCTGAAGTGCTGCGTTTCGCGATTCCTCGTGGGTGCCGACAATAGGGATCACACCGGAAACGGTTTTATATTTCGGCAATGTCATTATTTTTAGTGCCGGAGCGTCAAAGCCGTGATAAGCGCCGGGAAAGACGGTTATGGAAACCGGGTTTCCTCGTTTTTGTACCGTTTCAATGAATTGAACGCAGGGCGCGAGCAAGGTCCAGTTATCTGAGCCGCCAAAGAGCACAAGCAGCGGAATTTTCGTCGACCAGCTGTTCGGCTCTATTTTCGTATAAGGCCTAGACTGTATCCGATCACTACAAAGCGCTGGATAAAAGGCGGCGGCAACGGCGAAATCATGTTCCGGCAGCGGTACGGGCCGGCCACTGCTGTCATGTTCAATGGTGAGCAATACGACCCCGCCGCCTTGCGACCAACCGACGACACCAATTTTATCGCCAAGGATAAAATCCTGCGCCTGCAAATAGGCAAGCGCTGCATAGGCGTCCTTGGGGCGTTCACGGTACATCCGAACCCGGTTTTTGCTCTTGCCGCATGTCGGCCCAAGCCCCCGCGACCCTCGGCTATCGACCAGCAGAACGGCAAGCCCCTTGGCAGTCAGTTGCTGCACCCAGCTGGCATAAATGGAGGTGACATAGCCCGAATACATCATCCCGCCGCAGCCATGTAAAAACACAACGGCGGGATAAGGCCCTTCCCTATCCGGTCGCACCAGATAGGCCGTTAGGTCAAGACTATCGGCATTTTGAAAATTTACCTTTTCATATATCCCCGCCTCAACGACGGTCAGAAACATAAAAAAAGATGCCAGAGCCGCAAGGGCACCGCAGGACTTAGGAATGAACTTTCTTATCCGCATACTTATCCTGACTGCTTTTCTTGCTTGATAAAAGACGGCGGGCGGTTTCTGCGTCCAGCTCTATCTGTTTTTCCAGCTCCTCTATCCCGGCGAATTTTACTTCCGGGCGAATGAAATCGACGAACGCCACGCGCAGGGTCTGACCATACAGATCGCCTGAGTAATCGAGAAGATGGACCTCCAACAGGACATCTTTCTTATCAAACGTCGGGCGATTGCCGAAATTGGCAACGCCGTCAATCCAGTCGACATGGGTGCCGTTATGCAACCCCACCCGGACCGCATAAACGCCCAGCTTCGGGTAGTGATAGCCGAGAAGCGGGATATTCGCTGTCGGAAAGCCAATGGTTCGGCCGCGCTTGTCACCTTCGACCACTTCCCCTTCGATTTCCCACCAATGCCCCAGCAAGGACGCTGCCTTCCCCGGATCACCGGCTTTAAGGCATTCGCGAATGGCCGTGGAGGAAAAAATGATCGTCTGTTCGCCGACCGGTTCGACAACGGTCAGTCCGAAGCCATATTTTTTTGCAAAATCGCCGAGAACAACCGTCGTGCCCTGTCGCTTATGCCCGAAAATGAAATCATAGCCGACAACCACGTGGACGGCGCCGTAGCCCTCGACCAGGACGTCATGCACAAATTCTTCAGCCGATTTTTGCGAGAATGCCAGATCGAAATCAACAGCCGCCATCACATCGACGCCCAGCCATTTCAGATGTGCTGCTTTCGTCTCCATACTGGAAATACGAAACGGCGGTGCATCGGGCGCAAAAAACTCTCGCGGATGCGGCTCGAACGTCAGCACACCGGACGGGACACCCAATTTATCCGCGACTTCCTGCGCATGGGCAATCACGGACTGATGCCCTCGGTGAACGCCATCAAAATTACCAATCGCCAAAACCAGTCCCTGGCATTCTTCGGGAACGTCTTTATAGGAGCGTAAAATGCGCATAAGTGATGATAATCCTGAATTCGAGTTTTTATTCTTTGTTACGCTTTGATACCATCAAAGTAGCCTCGCCATCCAGCACAACCGTATCGCCAATGGTACAGACGCAATCAAACATGACCCGTTTCCCTTTGATCTCACGAATTGTCGCCTTCGCAACGACCGTATCACCGATGCAAACCGGCGCCTTGAAATTAAGCGACTGGTTCATGTAAATGGCGCCGGGGCCGGGCAATTTGGTGCCAAAAACCGTGGACAGAAGCCCGGCTGACAACATGCCGTGGGCGATCCGCTCCTTGAAGATTGTATTTTCGGCAAATTCCGCATTCTCGGACAGAAACCCGTAGCCAGGATGAATGGCCTGGGCGCCAGTTTGGCGCGCCGCCTCCAAAATAACATCAGCTTTCAGGTAGCTTTGCGATACCTCGGCGGTGCCGATCCGGATCGCTTCATCCGCCATCTGCACATGCCGGGCATCCGCATCGGCATCGGAGTAGACAGCAACTGTTTTCACGCCGAGTTTCGTTGCTGTTTCCATCACCCGGCAAGCAATCTCGCCGCGGTTTGCTATTAAAATTTTATCAAACACGATATGACCACTCGCTCAAATTATGAAAGGATCCAGGAAGGCTTTCGTTTTTCAAGGAAGGCAGTAACACCCTCTACCCCCTCCTTCGTCTTGCGCCGTGCGGCAATGCGCGACGCCGTATCATTGATGACATCTTGCTCAATCGGGCGGCCAGCCACCGTGTAAATCAGATCTTTTGAATCGGCCATAGCGCCCGGTGCGTTTTTCATAATCTGGTTCAGAATTTCGTCCCGCGCTGGCGCCAGTTCATGCACATCATCAACCAGCTCATGTAGCAACCCGATACGATAGGCTTCCTCGGCGTCGAATAATTCAGCGGTCAGAAAATATCGTCGGCTCGCCCGAACGCCGATCGCTTCCACCACGTAAGGAGAAATCACGGCGGGCAGCAAACCGAGTTTCACTTCTGAAAGACAGAATTTTGCACTTTTAACACCGATGGCGATATCGCATGCGGCGACAAGGCCAAGCCCGCCGCCATAAGCCGCCCCCTGAACCAGCGCGATCGTTGGTTTCGGAATGGCATGGAGGTTTTTAAGCATCCGCCCAAGTGCGAGACTATCTTCGCGGTTGTCTTCCTCCGTGAATTCCGCCGCCCGCTTCATCCAGTTCAAATCGGCCCCGGCGCAATAGCTTTTCCCTGCCGCCGCAACGACGACGGCACGTACACCGTCCTGATGCCCGACATCGATAAACATATCCCCGAGCCGCTCAATCAGTTCCTCGTCAAAGGCGTTATGAACCTCCGGACGGTTCAGGGTGATGGTCGCAATGCCGTCTGTTGAAAAATGTAATACAGCAGATTCTTCACTCATCTTTACTCTCCTCGGGTCAAAGCCCTACATTCTAAACAGGCCAAATTTGGTGGGATCAATAGGGGCGTTTAACGACGCTGACAGGCCTAGCCCCAAAACATGCCGACTTTGCGCCGGATCGATAATACCATCATCCCAGACCCGGGCGCTGGCATGATAAGGATGCCCCTCTTTTTCATACTGGGCCTCCACGGGGGCCTTGAATGCCGCCTCCTCTTCCAAGCTCCAGCTCTCGCCGCGCGCTTCCATACCGTCTCGCTTAATGGTGGCGAGAACAGAAGCCGCTTGCGGCCCGCCCATCACCGAGATCCGGGCATTTGGCCACATCCAAAGCAGCCGGGGACTATAGGCACGGCCACACATGCCGTAGTTACCGGCGCCGAAGGATCCCCCAAATATTATCGTAAATTTAGGCACTTTCGCCGTGGCGACCGCTGTCACCAGTTTAGCGCCGTCCTTGGCGATGCCGCCTGTCTCATATTTTTGACCGACCATAAAGCCGGTAATATTCTGCAAGAAAACCAAGGGGATATTCCGCTGGCAGCAAAGCTCGATGAAATGAGCGCCTTTGAGCGAAGATTCTGAAAACAGAATGCCGTTATTGGCAATAATACCGACCGGATAGCCATGAATATGGGCGAAACCGGTGACCAGCGTCGTCCCGTAGTTCTTCTTGAACTCGTCAAATACCGATCCGTCAACGATGCGTGCGATAATCTCCCGCACGTCAAACGGGGTGCGCATATCACGCGGGATCAATCCATAAATTTCCTGTGGGTCATAGAGCGGTTCTGTCGGTGTTTTGATTTCAAGCGGCATCGGTTTTGGCCGGTTGAAATTGGCCACGCAGCGCCGCGCGATTTCCAAGGCATGGGAGTCATTCTCGGCCAGATGATCGGTCACGCCGGAAACTTTCGAATGCATCTCGGCGCCCCCCAAATCCTCTGCCGAGACAATCTCGCCAATCGCCGCTTTGACCAAAGGC
>NVRR01000094.1 GCA_002732675.1 Sneathiella sp.
TATGCCGGTCCAGCAATTGATGGCCGCGATTAAGCGGCACGCCATCCATAAACTGTCGGTCTGGTTGATGACAGCTGGCGCAAGAGAGCAACGTGCCCTTGGACAGGCGCATTTCCTGAAATAATTGCTGTCCGTAGGCAATGGCAGCGGGGGCGCCGGAAAACCGGTTGCTGGGGTCCGGTTTTAACGTGGGCGGCCAGGGGCCATGGCTCAGGATGCTGGCTTTTTCGGTATCGGTAAATGTTGGGTGGTTTTCCTCGGCACTGGCCGGTAGCATAGTAAGCAATAGAAAAAAGCTGGCGAGAAGAAGCCGCATTATTCTAGGATCCCGGTTTCAAATCATAGTCCAGCAGGATCGTCTCGGTTTTTCCGTTTTCACGGATCTGGAAGGCGAATTGCCAGCTGCCCAGCATATGAAATGCAAAGCCTTCCATATGGTGGACACTTTCCTCAACGGCAATGACTTCAGGTTGATAGTTCATGCCATGTTTGTGGGCGGGCATGGTTGCGGCTGCCGTCACCTCCCCATTGAAAGGCGCGCCGTCTTTGCGGCAGACTTCCAGATCAACTTTGAATAGCTCGCCGACAGTGATTACTGCGGGGATAGTTGTGACCGAGATATCATACTGCGCCGAGCTAAGGTCGGGCACCTTTTTATCGTCGGAAATCGGGCAGCTATAGGCGCTGAACGAAATACCCGCCATCAGCAGCGAAAGGGCCCATAAAGCAGTGTTTTTATATTTCATTTTTTAAGTGCCCATTCTGCCAGTGCTTCGGCATTTTCCTGTGATATTTTCCGGGCAACCGCGGGCGGCAGATCTTGGAGCCAAACCCGGGTTTCATTGGCGTGATCAATCACGTAATACCAAAGTTCCGGCGCGTAAGTGTCTGTTCCTAGCATGATACGATCGGGGTACGCCAGAAAAAGCGCGCGCCATTCCGGATCGACCGTGCCGTCATTGTCATGCTCGCTGCGAACGGCAAGATCGGATGTCAAATGCGGGTATCTGGCAAACATTTCGGCGAGTTTTTTGGGGGGCACAAAGCCCGAATGTGCCCAAAGGACGCGGGTGTTCGGGTTTTGCGCGAAGATAAACTCGATAGCCTCTGCATCGGAATGGGCGTGCAGGAAAATGCCATGCTCATTGGCAAGCTCGACAATCCGCCGGATGACCGGCAAATTCGCATCCTCGCCATAAACATGGAATTCGCCGATCCCGGCATAGGTATTTTCTTTCAGTTTTTTCTCAATCATGCCGATAACACTCTCGTCCCGCACCCAGGTGCCAAGCTCGCCTCTTTTGCGATAGGGGCGCAAGACGGGGACAATAAGGTCCGGTGCCACTGCATAAAGTTTCTGCGTGCCCTCATCGCTTGAGCTTGAGACAAAAGCTTTTTTTAACCCGGCGTCGCGCAGGACCTTGACCGCCTCTTCCGGTGGCAGCATTTCCCAGGCATCATGGCTGTAATGGATATGAACATCGATCAGATCTTCCGTGGCCTTCGCCGGACTGGCGAGAAGGATGGCTATGAAAATGGTGCAGACGGAAAGGGTCTTCAGCATCTCGTTCCTCTTCAAATAACGGACGAATTTGCGGAGGTTATCACACTCGATGCTGTTTCTGGAATGGTGGAATTGCCGCTACCGTTTAAACAGGCTATGGCTAAGGTCGTACGGCCTATGGTTTAAGGGAAAAAATATGATACGGATCAGCAGCAATTTTGACGGCGGAAATATCGACTGTGATCAATGCGACGATCCTGCCGAAATCCGACTGCGCATTCTTCCTGACGCAAAAACGGATATATTGCAGTGGTTTTATTTTCGATTGAGCGGTGCGGAAGGACGCGCTTGCTGCATGAGCATTGTGAATGCCGGCGCTGCATCCTACCCGAAGGGGTGGGAGGGATACCGCGCTGTTGCCTCCTATGACCGGGAAAACTGGTTTCGCATTGATACAGAGTATCTGGACGGGCTTTTGACCCTTCAGATGACACCGGAGCAGAATAGCGTCTATATCGCCTTTTTTGCCCCCTATTCGATGGAGCGGCATGCAGACCTCATCGCCAGGGCACAGCGTTCGCCGCGCGCTTCGGTCTCAGTCCTTGGGCAGACGCTGGATGGCCAGGATATGGATTTGCTGACCATCGGCGAGGAAGGGCCGGGCAAAAAGGCATTTTGGTTTATCGCCCGTCAGCATCCCGGTGAGGCCATGGCGGAGTATTGGATGGAGGGGTTTATCGCCCGGCTGCTGGATGCCGCGGACCAGGTATCGCAAGAGCTGCTGGACGCTGCCGTCTTTTATGTGGTGCCCAATATGAACCCGGATGGCAGTCGGCGCGGTCATCTGCGTAGTAATGCCGGGGGCGCCAATCTGAACCGGGAATGGCAGGCACCGGAGATGGACAGGTGCCCGGAGGTATATGTGGTCCGCGAAAAAATGCACCAGACGGGCGTTGATTTTTGTCTCGATGTTCATGGCGACGAAACCTTGCCGTATAATTTCCTGATAGGAACCCAGGGAATACCGGGTTGGGATACCCGGCGGGACATGCTGCTGACAGACTTCAAACGGACCTGGCAGCTGGTTAATCCGGATTTCCAGACCGTCCATGGTTATCCCATGCCGCCAAAAGGCAAAGGAAATCCAGCGCTTTGCGGAAATTATGTCGCGGAAACATTTGATTGCTTCGCCATGACGTTAGAGATGCCGTTCAAGGACGCCGCGGATACGCCCGATAATATTACGGGCTGGTCGCCGGAGCGGTCCCGTAGGCTCGGCGCCTCGGTGCTTGATGTTCTGTATAAGCTGGAAGACAGGATTACTGTAAATTAAAGGGTCCTGATCCTAGGCCATGTTGACGATAAATCCGTCTGTTGGGGCTGTGGTCCCGGCGACAAGGGCGGCGTAGGTATCGCGGGCAGAGGCGAGCCCCCTTCCCTCTTTCACGGTCAGCCAGGATTCACTTTTAATTGCCAGGTCCCGCCAGGCATCCATGGTTTTAGTCTGCGTAACGCTCGCGCCCCATTCTTCTTGCCGTTTTTTAATTTGTGCGGGGGCAAAGAACATTTTCGGTTTTGGTCCCTGAAGGCCCTCTGTGGGCCGGAATTTATCCCAGTGACTGATACCAACGGAACTGCTGAGCCGTAACTGATCGCCGAGGCGGGTATGGACAGCAATGCGGACATCGGCATTGCCGGACATATCAATATAGACAGATGGGACCTGGCTCACATCGTTGCTAATATTGTCATATGTCACCACTTGATCGCAGATATTGCGTTCTTTCACGAAGGCTTCGTTGCGGCTGGAGGTCAGTCCGATAACAGCGGGATGAGGGGCCGCATGGTCATGCAAAAGCTGCAGGACGCCAAGCGCCGTTTTGCTGGAGGCGCTACCGAGCAGGATCTGTTCGGCGCCAAAATACTCATTATCCAGAAGATAGTCATAAATCATATAGGATGTCGCAAACAGCGGGTATAAAATCGCCTGCAGGTCTTCAAGCGCCGGATCGTGGGTTGGAATAGCGGCCAATCGCACATACGCGTTATAAACCGATGGCAGTGCTGACCGATGGGCCATTCCGTCCGTAAAGGCATGGGCCCGCACACGGGCCGGTTGGACGACAAGTTCTTCCGCCATGGGAAAATAGCCATAGACGCGCTCGCTAGGCTCAATGCCATCGCATTTACTTTCGATGACTTCGGCATGGCCCCATACCGGGACAATTCCCCATCCTTCGTCGGGTGCGGGGAAAAACTTCCAGTATCCGATCATGTCCCCCGCGACCGCATAGGTGACATTGTTGGCCGTCAGGGCGAAGCGGTCAATTTTAAGCCGCACATCTCCTGCAGCAAGCGGCGGTGACGGGGTTTCGACAATTTTCGTTTGTTTTATATCGGATTTATTGACCAGAAGCTGTTGCATTTCGTTCCCCCACCTGCGGCAATACCGCATTTCCTTTTTGTTAGTCGGATGATGGGCGCGTGTCCCGGAATGTCAATCGCCGATCGCATCCGCGATCAAATGCTGACCGAGACTCTCGGCGGTATTGCCAAGTGCGGCCAGGCAGCTTGCAGCCCGGTCTGGCGGGATATTGACGGCGAGACGGGTAACGAATATCGCGCCATCAGGCGTTGTTGACTGATCTGATTTGAGATCAACAATATTGGCATCAAAATCAATAAAAACCTCTGACAGGCGTGCTAGCAAACCCGGCTGATCCGGGCCTTTACATTGGATCATATGGGTTATGTCGGTCGGCGGCGTTTCGCTGTTGGCAAGGTTAAGCCGGCGGATGTCAATCTCGGCATCGGCCAGCCCGTCCAAAGATCTCAGTTCGGCCGAAAGTGTGTCTTCGGCGATGTCAGCGGGAACGTCGAGCACGCTTGAGAATTCACCGCCATCGCCGAGCCTGGCAAAAGATGTATCGCCAAGGTCAATGCCACGGTCGAACAGATGCCCTGTAAGCAGCGAGATCAAGCCAACACGGTCCTTTGAGAAAACGGACAGAAGCGCTTTGTAATTTGCCATTGGGGAGCCTTTTCAAAAGGTGAAAATGTTGAAACATTCTGCTTATCCGACTGTCCAGTATGGCCTCATTTCGGGATTTCAGCAATAAATACAGCAAAACACCGACTGCATAAGGAGTGCCGGATGGCATTCGAAATAAATTTTACCTTATTTTCCGCAATTATAACGTTGCGTTAACGAAAAACACGTAAAACGTAATCTGCTGAATACCCGGCTGCTGACCAGCGGCCAGAAATATTCCGTAAATGGCGGGCTGTTTGTGGAAATTAAAAACGGAGAATATGGATGCTTATAGGCGATATCTTATTGGCGCAAAATCTTGTGACGCCTGAGGATATAAAGATTGCGGTTCATCGCCAGAAAGAAAATGGCGGACGCCTTGGGGAGAACCTGGTTGCGCTGGGAGCCCTGACGCAGGAGCAGTTGGACAAGGCAATCTATGAAGCGCCGCAGGCGCCGAAATCCATTGAGGATACCGGGATTCCGCTGGCCAATCTGATGCGGATTTTCTTCAAGCTGATCTATATCAACAGTCTGGAGACTGCTTCTGAAATTTCCAATGCCATGAAGCTGCCGATCGGCGTTGTAAACAAGCTTATCCAGCAATCCGGTGACCGCAAATTCCTGGAATCTCTGGGCACTGCTGATAAATCAACATTCTCGGAAACCCGCTATGTCATGACCGAAGCCGGCAAACGCTATGCTATCGAAAGCTTGGATCAGAACCAATATGTGGGTCCGGCTCCCGTGTCGTTGAAAGCCTATCAAATCCGGATCAGCCTGCAGAAAATCACCAATGAGCGGGTTGAGCAGTCAAAAATTGATGCAAGTTTTGAAAGTCTTGTTATTGCCGATGATTTTGTCCGCCGTCTTGGGCCGGGCATCAATGCCGGTAAAAGTATTCTCCTCTATGGCCCTCCGGGCAACGGAAAAACCACGGTTGCGGAAAAAGTCGCCGAGATTTTTGCCAACGTCATTTACGTGCCTTATTGCTTTGAAGTTGATGGCCAGATCATCAAGGTGTTTGATCCAAGCGTTCATAAACCCATTCTCGGTCATGAAACCAAGAAAGTCGCAAGCTCCGGTTTGCGCCGGGAAGAATTTGACGGCCGCTGGGTGCCCTGTGAGCGCCCGATTGTCATCACCGGCGGCGAACTGACCCTGGAGATGCTTGATTTGAGCTTTAACGCCCATGCCAAATATTATGAAGCACCGCTGCATGTGAAGGCATCCAACGGCACCTTTATCATCGATGACTTTGGTCGCCAGCTGGTAAGCCCGGAAGACCTTCTCAATCGCTGGATTGTCCCGCTGGAAAGCCGCGTCGATTACCTGAAATTGCATACGGGTAAAAGTTTCTCTCTACCATTTGACGAGCTTGTCATCTTTTCGACCAACTTGTCGCCGGACGATCTGATGGATCCGGCATTCCTGCGTCGTATTCCCTATAAGCTTGAAACGGTGGGTCCGACAAAAGAACAGTTTTTCAAAATTTTCCAGATGGTTGGTGCGGCTCGCGGATTGGAAATCACCGAAGATATCATGGACATTGTCATCGAAGAGTTGCAGATTAAAAATAAATTTGAATTGGCCTGCTATCAGCCAAAATTTATTGTCGATCAGATTATCGCTGCCTGTAAATACAGTGGCACAGAGCCCCGTGTGGATCAGCAGCTTGTCGTTGATGCGCTCAAGAACCTGTATACCTCAAGTGCCAAGGGCTCCGGTAAAACAGCGGCAAAATCACGCAACAAGAATCCAGAAGAACCAATGGCCGAGGCCGTCTGACCCTAGGTTATTCTGTAGCGATTCCCGGGGAACAGCATTTTGACGGTGGAAAGTATCTCGTCGCCGAGCCAGGTTCTCCGGTTGAGGACAAGGCAGGCGGTGGCGTCCTCCAGTTCAAGAAAATGATGAGTTTCAGCATTTGAAAGGGCCGCATGGAGGTCATGTTCATGCGACAGCAACGCGAAGCGGCTGTTGATCAGTGTATCCGCGGTTACCGTTGTGAAATCCGCCTCCAGAAAATCCGGCATTAAATCCGGATTGACGTAACGGTCCTCCAGCATGACAGGTATATTGTTTTCACGATGGACGGAATAGGATCGGAAAACGGAATCTCCCGGACGCATGTCCATGGCCGTCGCGGCGTCACTCTCAATGGGTTCAGTTTGTAAAAAATGAATGTCGCAGTGATATCTGGTTCCGCGTGCCCTGATAACCTCATCGACCTCTTTCAATTCAAGCATTTTGCGCTGTTTTTTACGGACGGCGATAAATGTGCCAACGCCTTGTATGCGTTCCAGATATCCGGCCTGGGTGAGTTCACGGAGCGCCCGGTGGATTGTCATTCGGGATATCCCCATATCCTTTACCAGCGTATGTTCGGATGGCATTTGGTAATAGGCAGGCCACTCGCCGGATTCAATCCTCTTCAAAACATAAGATTTCACCTGTTCATACAAGGGCTTGGGCGGTGAATAGGGGGCATTGTTGTTTTCAAGGTTATGGTTTGGCATGGGCAAGACCGCTTTCTCTGTTAGGATATAGCAGAGGACGCTGGAGGGCGGGGAGCTGTGAATTCCGGGGCCTAAGAAAAATTCGAAAAATCAAAAATAATACTTGAATGATCGTTCCATATATACATATGATAGTCTACTGATCACCTCCATCTACACACAAATGTTGATGATCTGTGAACGGCCCACTTCGATTTTCTGCGCCCCTCGAGGTGGGCCACTTCCCCCTGAAAGTCGAAAATTCCTGCATTTGGCCTTGATTGAAATCGGCCCACTCGTCATATAGAGGGGCAGTGAAAACAATTATGAGACGTAGATCAGAAATGACGGAAAAAACCCACGAATTCCAGGCTGAAGTTTCCAAGTTACTGGATATTGTTGCGCACTCCCTTTACAGCGAAAAAGAGATTTTTCTCCGCGAACTGGTGTCCAACTCATCTGATGCCTGCGACCGCTTGCGCTATGAGGCGCTGACAAAACCGGAACTGATTAAGGACGATCCGGAATTCAAGGTGGTTCTGACCATCGACAAGAAAGCCAAAACACTGACCATTGCCGATAATGGTATTGGCATGACAGAGCAGGAGATAATTGACAATCTGGGGACCATCGCCCGCTCCGGCACGTCGCGCTTTTCTGAAGAACTGACAGGTGACGCAGCCAAAGACATGACCTTGATCGGCCAGTTCGGGGTCGGATTTTACTCATCCTTCATGGTGGCCGACAACGTCACCGTCACCAGCCGCAAAGCGGGTGAGGAACAGGCGACAAACTGGTCATCAAAAGGCGAAGGGTCTTTTGATATTGAGGCGGGTACTCGTGAGACGCGGGGAACCACCATCACCCTGCATATGCGCAAAGAAGCGAAAGAGTTTCTGGAGCCTGCCCGTATCCGAAATGTTATCAAGACCTATGCGGATCATATCGCCCTCCCGGTCATTCTGACAGCCACAGAGGAAGACGGCGAGGACGAAACCCTCAATACTGCCAGCGCTCTTTGGACCCGCCCAAAATCAGAAATCACGCCCGAACAATATACGGAGTTCTATCACCATGTCGGGGAGGTATATGATAGCCCGTGGCTGACCCTTCATAGCAAGGTGGAAGGTCGCATTGAGTATTCGATGCTATTGTTCGTGCCGGAGCAGCCGCCCTTCGATTTGTTTAATTCTGAACGCAAGTCCCGTCTCAAGCTTTATGTGAAGCGGGTGTTTATTACCGATGATTGCGAAGAATTGATCCCGGCTTACCTCCGCTTCTTGCGCGGTGTTGTTGATTCTGAGGATCTGCCGCTCAATGTTAGCCGGGAGATGCTTCAGAATAACCCTGTGTTGATGAAAATCCGCAGCGGGCTGATTAAGAAAGTGATCGGCGAGCTTGAAAAGAAAGCGAAGAAGGATACAGAGAGTTTTGCGAAATTCTGGTCGAATTTTGGCGCTGTCCTGAAAGAGGGTATCTACGAAGATACCGAAAACGGCGAGCGTATCCTGAAAATAGCTCTTTTCAACAGCACTCATGAGGAAAACCTGACCAGTCTTGCTGATTATGTCGGACGCATGAAAGACGGGCAGGACGTCATTTATTATATTTCTGGTGATGACCTGGACGCGCTGAAATCCAGTCCGCAATTGGAGGGGTTTGCCGCGAAGGGCGTGGAAGTTCTGCTTTTTAGTGACGCTGTTGATAGTTTCTGGTTGAACCGGATTACAGAATATGACGGTAAGTCTTTTCAATCCGTGACCCGCGGGACTGCTGGACTTGAGAAAATTGCCGGAGATAACGGGGAAACCGAAGAGACGGAAAGCAAGATTGAGAGCGGTGAGATGGATAGCCTTATTGCGCTGTTCAAACAGGCTCTGGATGGCAAGGTGAAAGATGTCAAGGAATCAACGCGGTTGACGGCAAGCCCCGTCTGCCTTGTGGCCGACGACGGGGACATGGATATCCATCTTGAGAAAATGCTGAAAGCCCATAAACAGTTTGGCGGTGCCGAGAGTATGCGCATCCTCGAATTAAACCCGACCCATACGCTCATTAAGAAACTGGCCGCAAATGCCAAGGCGAAGGGTGCCTCCGAGGCGTTGGAAGATGCTGCATTGTTGCTTCTGGATCAGGCGCATATCGTCGAGGGCGACCCAGTCGCTGATCCGGTGGCTTTCTCCAAGCGTATGGCTGATTTTATGGCGAGTGGCCTCTCCGGCTGATTTTAGTGTCTGTATGAAGAGAATGTCATTCCTGAGGCGGCGTTATGCCGCCTCAATTTTTTCGGGCTCGATTTTAAGGAAGCCCAAAAGAAGGGCAAATGCGGCGAGGGCGCCGGTCGCCAGAAACACAACGCTGTAATCTCTGGTGGTCAAAAACAATGTGCTTGAAATTGCGACACCCATAGTCCCCCCCAATAGCTGTGCACAGAGTACGATGCCGCCCGCCAAACCCTTTTTATCAGCCGGGACTTCGTTCATGACGGCTCGCATCGGCGGCACGAAAAGGAGTGGTATAGCGCTGCCCCATATCAGAAGGCCGGGTAGTAGCAGTAAATAGCTCTGCCATTCCGATGCCACGCCGATCCACAGCAGAGCTGATGTCACAGCGACAAGACCGATCAATGTCGGACCACGGGCACCGAAACGATCCGCGACTTTTCCGGCCACAAGTCCCATCGGGGGGCTGAATATAACAGAGGCCAGCAGTGCAGTGCCAGCTTCAAGCGCTGTCATTTCCAAGTTCTTCTGTAAATACGCGGCACCGAAAATAAAGATGACGATTTTGCTATATTGCGCCGTGAAGACGACGAAATTACAGACGGCGAAGCTAGCGTTCGCGAACAGGTCAACCTCAATAAGCGGGCGTTTAACCCGGAGTTCAATAGCAACGAATACCGCAAAAAGCAGGCCGCCAACGACCAGGCATCCCCATACGGCCGGATCCTTCCATCCCCATTCCGGCCCCTGCATTAGGCCGAAAACAAACAGGCCAAGGCCACCGATCAGACTGAACAGGCCCTGAAAGTCGAAACGGG
>NVRR01000095.1 GCA_002732675.1 Sneathiella sp.
CGGCTCGTCCTTGTCAGGCGAGACGATACGGAGCATCTGTTGCTACTTGGCCCCGAACGGGACCTGGTGGTTGAGCAGGATATTCCAATACAACCGATGAATAACCAAAAGAGCGGGGAGACGGCATGAGCATGCCGGTGATTGTCAATATGGCCTTTATACGCCGAGTTTTTATATTCCCGCTGCCAATATTATTCGTCCTCTTGCTGCTGCCTGCCGAGACGATGGCGCAAAGCCTGTCCCTCGATCTTGGGGATGGCGGGGGTCCTTTAACGGGTCGTATTGTTCAAATCGTCGTCTTGATGACCATATTAAGCCTGGCGCCGGCAATTCTGATCGTCACCACGTCCTTTACCCGACTGATCGTTGTTCTATCGCTGCTTCGGAGCGCTATTGGCGTCCAGACAACCCCACCAAACGTGGTCATTATCTCGCTTGCACTGTTTCTCACCGCCTTTATCATGGCCCCGACTTTCGAAAGCGCCTATGAAAACGGTGTCTTACCGTTGATAAATGAGCAAATAGATGAAACCGAGGCGCTTGAGCGAACCATCGAGCCGTTCAAAATTTTCATGCTCAAACATGCGCGAGAGAAAGATATTCTGCTATTCATGGATCTGAGCGCCACTCAGGATGTTGCGACGCCCGAAGCCGTGCCGTTAAAGGTCCTGGTTCCGGCCTTTATGATCAGCGAGCTTAAACGGGCATTTGAAATCGGCTTTTTGCTGTTTGTACCCTTTGTCGTCATTGATATGGTTGTCGCCTCTATCCTGATGTCCATGGGGATGATGATGCTGCCGCCGGTAATGATCTCCCTCCCCTTCAAGCTGATCTTTTTCGTTCTGGTCGACGGCTGGAACCTGGTCGCAAAAAGTCTGGTGGCAAGTTTCGTCGGCGGCGCAAGTTAGCGCAGCTGCGGCCTGACCATGACCAAATTTCGCAATTCCGTCATTATTATTCTGGTTCTGGCCGGGATTATCCTTGCTGCTCTTCCAAATTTTTCGTCGCCGGAAACGGAATGGTCAAAAACTGACCCATCCCTCAATATCACGCATATTTTTATGGGAGATATCAATTCCCGCGGTAAGCCGGTTGGTTTCCACGTCGCACCGAAGACCGATGGATATCCGCATGCCCGCATAAAACAGACGCTGTCGGGCCCGAATAAAGCAGGTGTTTATACGGCAATGATCGAAATCTTTGATCCTGAAACATCGCGTTGGAAAGAAAAATTTTCCAGTATTTTTCCGGAAAAACTGACGAAGCAGCAGATAATTGACGCCATTTTATCTGCCTTCAAGAATAACAGATTGCCACAGGGCGCCAAATGGCAAGGCCGGTCAGGCCGAGGGTTCCTTATCGAGGGATATACTTTAAAAAATGGTACCGTGAATACTGCCTACCCGATCTATGTGGCGGATTAATGCGATGCTGATCATCGACAGAAATACTGAAACCGGATTACTGCACGCTAAAATTATGCCTGAAAATAAACTATTAGAAGATTTTCTTCAGACAGAAATTCAGCAAGACATTACCCTCATTCATCTTCTGAAACAAAAAACGTTCGATCCGCATGCACTGCCTTTCGAGATCACCGGCAATGCCCATAGCCTCACCTTAACTAAAGACGAATATCTGATTTCCTCTCTCTATGGCGGAGAACATTGCTGCCGAGGTCCCTTGACGGAATTTATGGATATTCTTCAGCAATGGGCATATTTTCTGGAAAATGAATAGAATGATGTTAACTTTTCGTTCATAAATATCCCCTAAAAAGTGTATATTAGAAATTTATTATTCGCATAAAGTTTATTTAAAGTTTTAGCGATTGGAAATGGATATGAACGCAATTATGGGAACTGCTCTTGCCGGCATGGAAGTGGCCGTCAAAAAATTTGAGGTTTCTGCACGGAACGTCGTCAATCAAGGAACCGTCGGAACACCTGACACTGAAGGTGCGCGCGCCGCTTATAAGGCCGTTGAAGCAATCCAGACCAGCGATGCGGACGGATCCCCCTCCGTCACCGTGCGTGAAAGGAACCCGTCTACATTCAGGGCTTATGCTCCTAGCAATCCACTTGCCAGTGACGACGGGCTTGTAGAGATCCCGAACGTCGACCTGGCCAGCGAAATAGCCAACCAGCAAATGGCGATGCAGAGCTACAAAGCCAATATCAAGGTTTTTGAAATCTGGAATGACATGCAAAAGACGGCGTTGGATATCAAAACCTGACGGGCAGGTCCTCAATAGATTTAACATCACAATAGATCTCGCGAAGTCCGGCAACCGTGCAGGCCCCGGCTAGACCGTCCAAATCGACAGCGGCAAGATGCGCCGCTGGTTCAGTCGGCATGCGATAGGAATGCGGCCTGCCCGCTTCAACAGCGACATCAATCTTTCGGGGATCAAGTGCCAGTCCCTCCCCAGTGAGTTTCATTCGGGCTTCCTTGGCGGTCCAAAGCCAGAAGAAAACCTCATGCCGCTCCTGTGTTTGTAAGGCGGCCAGGGTTTCCTGCTCCGCCCCTGTGTAATAATGGGCACTTAGCTCGTCAACTTCCACACGCCGATCGAACAATTCCACATCAATGCCGATATGCCCCTCTTCGGAAATTCCAAAGACGGCCGTATCGGCGGAATGCGACATATTGAAATGGAGATCACGGCACGTCAGGAAAGGCTTCCCGCCCTGTTCCGTCTCTATCTCAACGGCATTATCCGGCTGGCCGAGGTAATGAGCCAATATCTGGCGTAGCTGGCCATGAGCGCGGACATAGCGTTCCCGATGCAGGTCATAGCGAAAGCGTTTTGCGCGCGCTCGCTCCGCTTCCCCCAGAATGGCCCAGCAATGTTCAAGGTTGATCGGCCCGTTAGTACCAATATCCGCATGGAAAACATGCACCGCGTTTTTATCCAAGTTCTTCAACATGCAAAGGAGACTAATGGATGCCGGACCTTGCTGCAACCACCCCTAACGCGCCCGCCAAGCCTGGGTTCTTTTCAAAATGCCCTTGGACGCGATGAGATGCAGAATACGGGCAACCGCATTTGTGTAGAAAATCATCATACCCATAGCTGCGGCGGGCGCGATATCACCCGCATCATCCATATTCAGCACCGCAACAGAGGCCAGCGCCGTATCCGTTGAATAAAGAAATACAACAGCGGAAACTGTCGTCATCGCATTGACGAAGAGATAAATCGCGATATCCAAAATCGACGGCAGGCAGACCGGCACTGTAACCCGCGCGAACAGCTTGTAAAAAGGCTGCTTCAATGATGCCGAGACAGATTCAAATTCCCCGTCCATTTGCTTCAAGGCCGTCACCGCCGTCAAATGCGACACCGTATAAAAATGGGTGACCGTAACAATCACCAGGATCGCCATGGTTCCATATATGCCGTTCAGCGGGTTATCCGGATCATTGAAGAAAAAGATATAGGCAAGGCCCAGCACCATGCCGGGAACGGCCATTGGCAGCATTGCCAGAAACTGAAATAAACCACGGCCAAAGGCAAAACCCCGGGTTTTATCCACCATATAGGCGCCAGTAAAGACAACGATAGTCCCGAAAATTGCGGTAAAGGCGGCAAGCTGAATGGAATTGGTATAGGCGCCCCATCCGCCCCCATCGGTCAGGTCGAAATTGTAATTCTTAAGGCTAAGACTGAGATCATAAGGCCAGAATTTGATCAACGCCGCATATTGGCAGACGCCCAATATACCGAGAATAAAGACGGCTACCAATGCGCAGTAAATAAGGCAAAGCCTGTCAAATCTGCGGTTCGGCTTGGGCGCATAAACAACCGAGCGCGACGATAGCAAAGCCACCTGTTTCTTCTGCACCTGCCGGTCAATAAAGAAGGCGACAAAAGCAGGCATCAGCAGAACCACAGAGACCACCGCTCCCATCTCAAAATTCTGCTGACCGATAACCTGCTTATAAATGTCAACTGCGAGCATGTTATATTGGCCACCAATCACCTTCGGCAGACCAAAATCCGTAATGACGAGATTAAAGACCACGAAAGACGCGGAGATAAGACCATATCTCGCACCCGGAATGGTCACAGTCCAGAAAGTTTTCCAGGCACTGGCCCGAAGCGAGATCGCCGCCTCATATAGCCGTGCATCGGAAATGGCGAGGGCGGTGGAAATGATAATCATGGCATGGGGAAAGGTGAAAAATACCGATCCCAGCAAAATGCCATAGGGCCCATAAATAGATTCGCCCATCATCACAGACTTCAGCATCCCCTGATTCCCAAACAGGTATATAAGCGCGATGCCGGGCAACAATGAGGGCACCAGAATGGGCGCCATGGCAATCAGCCGAAAAACGCCCTTAAAACGCATACAGCTACGGTTCAGCGAATAGGAAAAGGCAAAAGCAAGTGTGACCGTAATGATCGTGCTGACGATCGATATGATCAGCGAATTCTGGATCGAGCGAAAGAGCGACGGGGTCGAGAAATAGGTCACAAAATTTGAAATACCCGTCGATTGAACCGGACGCAGCACAACTTTTCGGAACGTATTGGAATCAACTTCGTTCCAGTTCGTGCCTGTTTTTCGCTCCGATCCGATCAGATAGACAGCCTCATCAGAGGTTCCGCGTACCTTGTAGAGAACAGAGCTTCGAAAATTGAAATCGGGAAACAAAGGAATCAAAGACAGGCGGCCATCGGAACTGGTGGCAAGTTCATCAGGTTTAATAGTCCCCAGTTTAGCATTTAGAACGGCCGCAGAAAGAATATCACCGCTGAATTTCCCATCCTCGTTACTCACCTGGATTTCGATTTGCGACAGATCAAAACTGAAAGTCGAGAACGCTTTGGACAGCATTGCATAGAGCGGAAAGGCCAAGGTCACTACAAGATACAGCGCGATGATCACGATAAAACTCCGCATCACCATATCATCACGCCCAAGCTTGGCGCTTAACGGGCGACCGGCAGGCATTGTTTCTGGAGACGTGACCGTCATCCGTCTGCGCCCAAATCGTCAGAGAATATTTTCAGTCGCTCACTCGGGATTTCGATGATCAGATTGCTTCCCTCTTGCATATCCATACGCCGGGTCGCATTGACGGAAAAATCGGCGATAAGTTCGATTTCTCCCAGCTCGTCGCCGGTGAGACGCGTACGCCAAAAAGAGCCTAAAAACTCCATTTCCTTGATGGTCACCGAGATCGCATTTTCGGGTTCGTTAAGGACGTCTACTGCACCCGGAGATCGAGCACCGGGTCCATGAGGGATGATATCTTCAGGGCGGATAGCCGCGATGACCGCCTCCCCCGGCTCAAAACCACTATTACTACTTAAGAAGATTTTACGGCCAATTCTAATGGGAAGCTTGCCATCTTCCGTATTTTCAGCGATGGACGCCTTCAACTGGTTCATTTCGCCAATAAAATCGGCGACAAAAAGCGTCGCCGGATGCCGATAAATATCTGTTGGCGTCCCAATTTGCTCGATAACACCATGGTTCATCACCACAATCCGGTCGGCCATGGAAAGCGCTTCCTCCTGATCATGGGTCACCATCACGGTAGTAATGCCGAGCTTTCGCTGTAAGTCCTTTACTTCATGGCGAAGATGCACCCGGACTTTAGCATCCAACGCCGACAATGGCTCATCGAGCAGAAGCAGGCCCGGTGACATGGCAATCGCCCGCGCAAGCGCGATGCGTTGTTGCTGTCCGCCGGACAACTGTGCCGGATATTTCTTCCCCTGATCGGGCAAGCCGACCAGTTCCAGCAGCTCGGTTACCCGTGCTATGATCGCCGGTTTTGCAAGGCCCACATTTTCCAGCCCAAAGGAAATATTTTTCTCAATTGTCAGGTTAGGAAACAGCGCGTAGGACTGAAAAACAATACCAAAATCCCGCTCAGCCGGCGGCAAGTTGGAGATATCCTTATGCGCCTGCTCGATGGTGCCTTTGGTCTGTAAATCAAGACCGGCAATCGCCCGCAATAAGGTCGTCTTCCCGCAGCCGGAAGGGCCCAGAAAACAGACAAATTCACCTTCTGAAATACTCAGCGAAATATTTTTGAGGGCAATAAAGTCGCCGAAAGCCTTCCATAACCCCTCAATTCGGAGATAGGCGTCCTGCTGAGTATGTAACGCTTGTTCCACCGATAATCCCCCCGGCACAGTTTCATGATGGCTTAATGAGAGAAAGGCACCGCTTTCGCGATGCCTTTCATATTAATCATAAATCTATGATTTTGGATCCGATTTGGAATCATAGCGCTTTTGCCATTCAGACAAAATAGCTTTGCGGTTATTCGCCGCAAATTCAAAGTCGTTGTCGATCATTTTCTCCGTCAGGTTTGTCGGGAAGAATTTGACCGGCTTCGCGACGCCAGGATAGGCCACAACAGCATATCCAGTGTTATACATCACGTTGGCGTCTTTGGTAACAGTCCAGTCAACAAGCTTTTTGGCGGCGTCAAGATTATCCGTACCGGCAATGATCGCCGTCGCTTCCATATCCCAACCAACGCCTTCTGTGGGGACGATGATTTCAATCGGGGCGCCATCCGCTTTGGACTTTGCACCCCGGAAAGCGAAGGAAACACCAATGGGAATTTCACCTGCTGCCGCTAGTTTACAAGGCTTTGAGCCAGAATGGGTGTAGCGAGCAATATTCTCATGCAGCGCATCCATATATTCCCAGCCGCCCTTCTCGCCAAACATCTGCAGCCAGCTTGAAACATCCAAAAAGCCTGTTCCGGAGGAATTCGGGTTCGGCATAATCACATGGCCTTTATACTCAGGCTTTGTGAGATCCTTCCACGACGTCGGAGCCTTTAGCCCCAGCTTTGCGCCTTCAACCGTGTTAAAGCAAACAGAGGCAACCCAGGCATCCATGCCGGTCCAGGTTGGCGGCGTGCTTTTATCGATAAATTTGGGATCAAGTTTGTCGACCCCGGCAGGTGCATATGGCTCCAGCATCCCCTCGGACTTCATCAAAAGAAGGGATGTTGCGGCCAGTCCCCAGACAACATCGGCTTGCGGATTATTCTTTTCCGCCAGTAGTTTGGCGGTAACAATTCCAGTTGAATCCCGAACCCAGTTGATTTTAATATCCGGATGCGCCTTGTTGAATTCTTCTGCGTATCGTTTCAAATCTTCAGCCTCGACCGCCGTGTAGACGGTCAGTTCGGCGGCCATGGCAGTTGATGTCATGTACACCCCTGCCGCGGCTGTCAAAACGAGTTTATTTATTAATTTCATTGGTCATTCTCCCTGTTTCGAGTTTCTGTCTTTTTTGATACATCTGACGTCCCAAATATTCCTTGGGACAAAATCTATCAGGTAAGGCTAATCATAACTCTGTACTGATACTGACGTAATATGACAAATAGACGAAATCTATTATACTTATAAACACATCATAAAAATCTATACGAATAATGCCAGAACAAACACACCTATTGCCACAATAAATGCGGATACTATGCGAATTTTCCAGGGTCTCTCTCCCAGGAAGACAATCCCGATAAGCGCGGCGATAACGACACTGGATTCGCGCACAGCCGACACAGCTCCCATTGGTGCGATTGATTTGGCGTAGATTGCAAGGCCGTACGCGGCGGCCGATGCCACCCCTCCCGACAGTCCAATGCCCCATACTCTCGCCGGTATCTGATGAAGCTGGTGCCGCCGATGATAGAAGATAAAAGCAACGACAAATATCTCCAGCATAAACAGCCAGCCGATATAACCGAACGGACTTCCCGACGCCCGCACCCCTATGCCATCCACAACGGAGTAGCTCGCAATAAAGACACCTGTCGCAAGAGCTGCCATAATTGCCTGCGGGTTTTTCGCACGCCCTCTGGACAGAATCGCCGGCAAACAAACGCCGATAGAGACCAGAAAGATACCGACCCAACCGAAAAGTGGAAGAAGCTCTCCTGTGAATACCAACGCGCCGAGAGTGACCAAAATCGGCGCGATCCCTCGGGAAATCGGATAAACTTGAGATAAATCCCCGAACCGGTAAGACCGCAACAAGAAAGCGTAGTAGAAAAAATGGATACCCGTCGACGCGGCAACAAAGGGCCAACTCTCCGCCAGAGGCGGCAAGAAAAGGACAACCATTGCGCCGCCGATAAAGATATGCGGGAGTGAAACGAGGCCGAGAGACAGGGTTTGATCGCCAGCACCCTTGATTATCGCATTCCAGAGGGCATGCAGGAGCGCCGCGATCAGGACGAGGCATAGGGCGAAAGTCGAAAGCTCGGTCATTTAGATCTGCTTAAAAGCTGAATAACCCGCCGCTTGCCGGCCACGCCTTCAAGAGACTGGCCATGGCAGTGAATATGTCTTCACATTGGTGAAAAACTTCATGGCTTCCAGCACCCCTTCCTTGACTCCATTCCCCGAATCTTTGATCCCGCCAAAAGGCGACATTTCGATGCGATAGCCCGGTTGCTCCCATATATTCACGGTGCCAACATCCAGGCCGTCGATAAAGCTGGTGATCCGGTCAAGGCGATTGGTACAAACCCCGGCCGATAAGCCAAAGGGTGTTGAATTGGAGATTTTCATCAGCTCCGTGTCATTATTGGGCACCCGAACGATGGGGATGATGGGACCGAAGGTTTCCTCGAACACCAGTTCACTGTCATGGGGTACATGATCGACAACAATTGGCGGCAATACAGCCCCTTGTCGGCCCGGATGGTAGAGGATTTTAGCGCCTTGTTTCTCCGCCGCGAAAACCCGGTTTTCAAAAATTTCGGCAGCCTGCTCATGAACGACACAGCCAAGCTGCGTTTCCGGATCCATGGGATCGCCAAATTTAAGGCTCTTGGCGCGTTCCAGTATCAACGGCACCAACTTGTCCGCCACATTCTCCTGCACCAGAATGCGCTTGATCGCCGTGCATCTTTGTCCGGAATTCCCCGTCGCACCGGCGACAGCAATATCTGCGGCCTTCGCTAATTCCGCGTCACTCAGATCATCAAGAACGATAAATGGATCATTGCCCCCAAGTTCCAGCGCGGTGCGCTTATATCCAGCCTTGTCCGCAATCATCTTGCCGACCGGCACACCGCCAGTGAAGGTAATGATATCTATATGCTTATTGGTAATCATCTCATCACCGATGTCCTTGGGCCAACCGGTGACGATCTGAAACATTTCGGGCGGCAGCCCCGCCTCATAAAGGATATCAGCCAAAGTAATAGCCGTCAGCGGCGTGAGTTCCGTCGGCTTGCAGACCACACAGTTATTGGTGGCAATCGCTGGCGCAATCTTGTGCGCCACCATATTGAGCGGATGATTAAAGGGCGTAATGGCGGATATGACATTTACGGGTTCACGCTTGGTATAGATCTTCCGCTCTTTTCCGTGCGGGGTTAAATCACAGGAGAAAATCTGCCCATCGTCCAGAATAGCCAGCTGACCCGCGAGGGTAAAGACGTCATAGGAACGACCCGTCTCATAAAGCGCATGCTGCTTACAGATCCCAAGCTCTAACGTCAACGTATGGGCAATCTCTTGTTTGCGTTCGCGGATGAGCTCAGCCGCCCTGAACAGGATTTGCTGCCGTTCGTAGCGAGAGAGTTTCGGCTTGTAATTCGCCGCTATCTCGAATGCTCGCCGCGCATGCTCAGCAGTGCCTGCGGGCACGGTTCCAATCACATCATTGGTATAAGGATAACGAACCTCTATCCGCTCATCAGTTGCGACTTTTTCGCCGCCTATCCGCATGGATTCATGGCGAATATCGAATGGTGCTCTTAATCCTGACATATCACATTCCTTGAGCTAGGTTACAGCGCCGCTGCCTTACAGATATAATAATAGGCATCGAAATTTCTAAGCTCCGGGGCCTCGGGCATATCTGCAACCGGTCGGTTCATGATGAAAGGAACGACCTGCTCGGACAATCCACCATGGGAGCGCAAAGGC
>NVRR01000096.1 GCA_002732675.1 Sneathiella sp.
TCACAAACGGGTTTTAGCGTGGTTCCAGTTGATGGTCGGATCAGAAATACCTATTACGTCGATCACCAAAGGCCATGTGGAAAAATTCCGTGATTTGATGATGAGGGTTCCGAAACACTTTGAGATCAGCCAGAAATATAAGGGCATGAACATTCTTGAGGCTGCAGAAGCGCTTGAGGATGGAGATCAGTTAAGCGGCAAGACAGCCGACAAATATATAAAAACCCTGAAGAGCTTCCTCAATTGGTGCGTCGAGGAAGAGCATCTAAAATCCGTTCCGGGGTCAAACGTCAAAATACATTACAAAGCAGACCCCCTGAATGATCGTGAGCCCTTTAACCCGAAGCAATTAAAGGCGTTGTTTGTGTCCTCGGTTTATTTGGGATGTAAATCCGAGACGCGAAGAAGCCGGCCCGGGAATGAAATCATAAAAGACGGGATGTACTGGATACCTTTAGTTGGTTTGTTCACGGGGAAGAGATTGGGCGAAATCATCCAGATGCATTGCGCTGATGTCAAAGAAGAAGACGGTCCAGTCACAACGACGTGTTCCGCTTCACAGCACTCTTATCAAGTCGGGGTTTCCAGAATATCTAGATGCGGCGACCAAAAGTGAAAACTACAACAAGCGGCTGTTTCCGGAAATTAAAAAGGGATCAGATGGGTATTACAGCCATAACTATTCCAAGAAGTTTAGCCGCTATATCAAAGCCATTAAGATCAAGACGCCGAAGACAGTTTTTCATTCTTTGCGGCATAACTTTAAGGATGCGTTGGATATGGGGGGCGTGGAGGATTCCCACCAAGATGCCCTAATGGGCCATACTGATTACAAGAAGGCAAAGAGCACTTACGTATTCTGCGAAAAATATCCAGTCTTTACAAGGTGATATAGAGAAAATTTCCTATCAAATAGACCTATCCGGACTTTACATTCATGACTAAAAATACTGTACAATTCATTCTGTTATTGATTGGCTCCGACAGGTTGTTTCGTATTTCCGATCAGTTTTTTTAGTTCCTGATCAAACTGAAACAGCCCTTGCCCCTTGGTACCAATGATACGAAGCTTGTCTAGAATGGACTTGAAGAGCATTTCTTCCTCATGCTGTTCAGCAACATACCATTGTAAAAAATTGAAAGTAGAATAATCCTTTTCCGTAAATGCTACATCGGCCAGACCATTTATCTTCTGGGTTACGATGCATTCGTGCTCGTAGGTCTTGTCGAAGATCTGTTCTATAGATTCATACTGTGTTGGTGGCGCTGCAATTTCCCCCAGTACGGCTATGGCACCGCACTCATTTACGTAGGTAAACAGTCGTTGCATATGATTCATTTCATCACCTGCGTGATCGCGCAGAAAAGCAGCCGACCCTTCGAGACCTTGATGGTCGCACCAGGAGCTCATTTGTAAGTAGAGGTTAGACGAGTAAAATTCCAGATTAATTTGCTCGTTCAGACGATCTACAAGTTTCTCGCTCAGCATGACATTTCTCCTGATATTGAATTTGTCGCGGATCAGCGGATCAATCCGATCTAACAGTGATCTTTTAGCAATTTACAGCGGTAATTAGAAACAATTTCTGAACGTGGAATGTTTTAGTTTGGTACTCTGGTATTCATGTAGAGAGTCTGAATATTTTGAGCATATTATTGCAAATAATTATTAATAGTATTATAAACTTAGTTTATTTTGTCATCCTCATCTGTCTCGCAGAGCACTGGAGGGTTAACACGTAGGGCATTTGAGATAGTGCCTTATGTGTCGACGCCACTCGAAAGCGGAGGTTTGAGTACTTAAAAAAAGTGATTTAGCGGTAGCTTTGGCGCGACCAAAACCGCTGGAGACAGGCGGTGGCATATTACAACACAGCGTCACACGCTTCTCGCCCCGGTCAGCGATTGTTGTTACTTACTGCACTTACATTCATTGTAGCGACGGTTCCGGGCGGACTTCAAATTGCGCTGGATGCGATGAGCGAGGCTTATATAGCCGTCGCAGTGTTTTTCGCAGGAACTTTGATGTTTGTGATTTCAGCCGAGCGAAGCTTCAAAGCCGACCTCGGAGACGGGCTTGACCGCCACCGTTCTCTCTGCAAGTACCCGTGCCTACTTTACTGGGGCTGGGGGCACTGCCATCTGAATAGCCCCTAGATTTATAGACACTTTGTTCCCTAAAACTGAAGACAAGGAGAACGACATGGGCAAGCCACGATTTACAGAAGAATTCAGAATTGATGCCATTAGGCAGATTACCGAACGGGGGGTATTATATCAGGGATGCTTCGCAGCGTTTGGACGTTAGTACGCACTCGCTGTATGCGTGGATGAAGGGGTATTCAACGGTGAAGACGAACCCAATCAAGACGACCAATCAACTGAGATAAGGCGACTATACCAGCAGCAAAGCGCGGCCAGTCGAGCGATTTCATGTGAGATCTTGAAATAGCGGAATGGATTTTTCATGAGCCAACCGTAAATCTAGCTTCAGCACGGTCCAAGTGACTTCCTTCTGATGGCGCCAGTTATTAATATGAATTTTAAATAACAAAAGATGATTTTTCAATTTATAATTTGGGAAAAATATTATTATCTTCCACTGCTATAAACAGGAATAGGTAGTAACGGCTATACTTTTGGACATTGCCACACTCGGAAATGCAGCCCCCTAAACAAGCAATTTTACGCTAGGCCTAGTCATTATTTCTACTTCCAGTTTGAGAACGGACCTCGCCTGAGCGCATAGAGGCTTAAGCGATCAATAGCACATAGCATAGGAGGCTATATTGGGAAAATTTTCTAAATTGGGGCTTTTTGTCACGGCGGCAAGCATGATGTTTGCAACAGTGGCGACGGCTGATCAGAAGCTTGCCATTGGCACGACATCGTCCAAGTCGGCGTTCTACGGATATTTTGTAGCTGTTTCGAATATCCTGAACGAAAAAGTTGAGGGCGTAACGGCTAAAGCCGTCGAAACCGGGGCAACCATCGACAATATTAATCGCATGGGCCGTGATCAGCTTGATATGGGCCTGGTTACAACAAATGCTCTGTCGGATGCCTATGAAGGTGTCGGCAAGTTTGAGGGCAAGCCGGTTAAATCCAAAATCCTCTGGGTGTATTATATGGCGCCGCAAGTGACTTTGGTTCGTGAAGATTCTGGCATTAAAACTTTTGCTGATTTGAGCGGCAAAAAATTCAATCCTGGCCTGCGGGGATCTTCCACGGAAGCAACTACAGACGGTGTATTCAAAACTCTGGGCATTAGCGTCGATGCCTTTCGCGGCGGTAGTGCCGATGCACGGGACGCGGTCAAGAACAATCAGATTATTGGCATGACGTCGTCATCTACAGGCGACAAATATAGCTCGACCCAGGTTGATCTTTCGACATTTACGACCATGCTCCCCCTGACAATTTCGGAAAAGCAGGCGGCCCTGATTAAAGAAAATCATCCGCAGCTGACAATTGTCGATATTCCGGCCGGCGCTGGAAATGGCACACCTCCATTCACGACTTGGGCGTTTGCATTGGCGACATCGGCGTCCCCGACTATGGACACAGAAACAGCCTATAAAATTGTCAAGGCGGTCTTCGAAAACCGTCAGCAGCAGACCGACGCCATGAAGTCCACTGGCGCCGTCGATTTTGCGCAGGCCACTGTCGACCTTGCGACATCTCCGTTGCATCCCGGTGCTATCAAGTATCTTCAGGAAATCGGGATTGTTGTTCCCGACCATCTTATCGCTCCAGAAGACAAGTAAGGCACGTATCTCCTCCCTGCCTCTTTTGCGGAGAGAGCAAATATCGCTAAGCCATATACGGAACTTTAACTAACGCGGGGAGGGCGTCATGCAGAAATTCTGGAAGCCGGAAATCATCGTTGCAACTTTTCTGGGCGCATTCATCTTATATACATCGGCGACCGGACCATTCGTCCTGCTGGTCCACCGGTCTGTGTTTCTCGCGCTGGTCATCTTGCTGGGGATCATCGTTTATCCGCTTTTTAAAGAGAGCAAGCTTCGGCCGTTAGGAATAGTAATAGATTGTGCCATCGCGGTTCTTGCCGTTACCGCCTGCCTCCGGGTCGCCCTGGATCAGGACCATATCATGATGGATTACCCGATCGCCGAAATGTGGGACATTATCCTCTCTTGGGGATTGGTTGCTTCCATTCTTGAACTTTGTCGGCGAACGGTGGGGTGGGTTTTTACCTCTATCGTGATTGCGGGCATTCTGTACGCCATGTTTGGCGAATACGCGCCGGGCTCTTTCGAGCATCGCGGCTTCAGCCTTCAGTTTATTACGGAAACGATTTATCTCGGTGATTTGGGTATTTGGGGCGGTCTGGTCGGTATCAGTGCGACAGTCCTTGCCGCCTTCGTAATGTTTGGCAGCCTTTTGTTGTTTTCAGGGGCTGGGCAGACATTTATCGATATGGCGACCCGTGTGGGGGGCGCTAGTCCAGGCGGGGCGGCGAAAGTAGCAACCATTGCCTCAGGCTTGTTCGGTATGCTGGCGGGGAGCTCCGTTGCCAATGTTGCGACGACCGGAAATGTCACGATACCGATGATGAAACGCCTCAAATATCCGCCGGCGCTGGCCGCCGGGATTGAAGCAGTTGCGTCTACGGGCGGACAACTGGCACCACCTATTCTGGGCGCTGCCGCCTTTGTTATGGCGGAATTTTTAGGCATCAGCTACTGGACAATTGTGACCGCCGCGATTGTCCCGGCCGTCCTCTATTATCTCGGGGTCTATGTCACCGTTCATGTTCTGGCGGTCCGAACCGGCCTCGGCGTCGTCAGCGATGAAGAAATGCCATCCTGGAAACAGGCATTCGCCGGGCGCCGGGTGTTTCCGCTTCTTGCCGGTATCGGCGGCATCACCTTTGGTATTGTCAATGGGAATTCGATTGTTTTTGCTGTGTTTCTGGGGATGGCAGGTCTCTCTCTTGCGTATATAATTGTTCGTGTCCGCAATGTCGAAACAGCAAAGGAAGTCTCCGTCAATCTGGCGGCCGGCTTTGTCGATGCTTCTAAAGGCCTGGTAATGGTTGGTATTTTACTTGCTGGTGCACAAGTCCTTGTGAGCCTCATCAACATGACGGGGCTTGCGGGAACGATTTCCGCATTGGTGATGCAGATCGCGGGCGATGATCTCTTTATTTTGGGATTGGTCACCGCTGCAATTTGCCTGATTATGGGTATGGGATTGCCGACAATTGCCGCCTATGTGCTCGTTGCGGCCATTATGGTCGGGCCTCTCACCCATGCAGGTGTCAGTGATTTTACGGCCCATATGTTTGTTCTTTACTACGCTGCCTTGTCCGCCATTACGCCGCCCGTTTGTATCGCGGTATTTATTGCGGCCGGGATTGCGCGAACCGCCTGGACTGGTGTCGCTGTCGAAGCCATAAGGCTTGGTGCAATTACATATCTGCTGCCAATGCTCTTCCTGTATTATCCAGCGTTGCTCAATCAGGGGGATTGGCCTGCGGTTATTTATGCGGGGCTGACAGGCTTGGTTGTCACAATTTCGTTGTCATATTTGTTGGGCGGGGCCAGTATCTTTAACCGGCCAGTCATTGACCGGCTTATCCTCCTGATGATCATCGTCATGGGAGCTTATGATAATCTGGTTTTAACTCTAATTGCCGTTGGCGGGGTGGTTGGCATTTGGGTACTGGCAAAAAAGTTTCCAGATTTTGGAAAGCCTGAGGCCGACCATGCGGTACCTGAAAAAAAGTAATCTCGCGATGTGTATTGGAAATAGAAATGTCTGAAAATGAACTTATCGCGCTAACCGCCGTTGAAGCGGTGGAAAAATTAAAAAAACGGGAGATTACACCCGTCGATCTCATCAATGCGGCGGAGAAAAGAACTGACGAAGTGGATGGTGATATCAATACCATGCCGATCCGCTTCCACGCGGCCGCACGGGAGATGGCTAAAGATATAGATGCCCGAAAAGGTGGTGCGCGAAAACCAGCAGCGTGGCTCGCGGGACTCCCGGTTGGTATCAAGGACCTCAGCCATGTTGCCGGTCAGCGGACAACAATGGGGGGATCCCCGATTTACAAGGATTACGTCGCGGATCATTCGAGCAATGATGTGGCGAACCTTCTGCAAAACGGAGCCATTCCGGTGGGGAAGTTGACGTCGCCGGAGTTTGGCTTTAACGCAACAACCTATAGCCAGTTATTTGGCTATACTCGAAATCCTTGGGACACAGCATTGAGCACGGCCGGTTCCTCCGGCGGGCCCGCCGCCGCCGTTGCAACGGGACAGGTCTGGGCGGCAACTGGATCGGATCTGGGCGCGAGTATCAGAACCCCGGCGAGCTTTTGCGGCATCGTCGGATTAAGACCGAGCCCCGGCCTTGTCCCGCGTGGGCCCGTGTCATTTTCCTTCACATTGCTGCCGGTTCACGGACCGATGGCTCGGAATGTGAAAGATACGGCATTGATGATGGATGCCATGGTCGGACTTCGGACCAGTGACCCTCTTTCCTTCGCCGCGCCGGATGTCAGTTATCTTGCAGCGGCAGAGAAGCCCGAAAAGCCATTGCGGGTCGCGTTTTCTGTGGATCTGGGGATCACGAGTTGCGATCGGGAAATTGCGGAGATTGTCCGGCAATCTGCCCGAAAACTGGAGGCTGCAGGCTGTATCGTCGAGGAGATTCACCCGGATTTTGGCGATGCTATTGAAATTTTTCATGCCATTCGCGGAACCGGACATATCGCCGGTATGGCGCCGCTTATGGAAAAACACGCGGATTTACTGACGGATGAGATCAAGTGGAGCATCGAGACGGCCCGCAAACTGGGGCCGGATGATATTGCCAAAGCGGAACGTGGTAGATCGTCACTGCAGCAGCGTGTCGCTGCTTTTTTTGAAACCTATGACCTTCTCATCTGTCCCGCAAATGTTGTGCCGCCGTTTCCTGTGGAATGGACAACTGTCAAGGAACACGAGGGGCATAAATTTGAGCGGTATATAGACTGGATTGCCATCACCTTCGCCATTACCCTGACAGCCTGTCCGTCGCTTTCCGTCCCTTGCGGTTTTCTGAAGAGCGGCATGCCGCTCGGCCTTCAACTGGTTTCACGCCCCAGAAGTGAGTATACTCTATTTTCTCAGGGAAAGTTTTTTGAAGATGTGATGAATTTGGGGGCAATCACGCCTATTCTTCCAAAGTGAATTTGATTATTCGGCATAAGACACACCACTAAAACAGGCCGGCGGGAAGGTGGGCATATGTCTGATAGGTTAAAACAGATTGAGGCCTTTTTACGGATAGCCGAGACGCAGAATTTTACGCGGGCGGGCGGCCTGATGGGCCTCTCTCAACCGGCGCTCAGCCTGTTGATGAGCCAGTTTGAAGAAGAGATCGGCTTAAAACTCTTTCATCGGACGACGCGAAGTGTCGAGTTGTCGAAAGCCGGGTTGGAATTTCTGCCAAATGCCATTCGTATTTCGCAGGATGTCGACAATTCCCTGGAATCACTTCGGCAGACGGCTGCTGTGTTGCGGGGCAGTGTTCATGTGGTCTCCCTGCCGTCGTTGTGCTCGTCCTTGCTCGCCAGCTGCGTTAAGGATTTTAAGCAATCTTTTCCTGAAATCGATATGAAAGTCGAAGAAATGGCGGCCGGTCCTATCGCCGATGCTATTGCTTCTGGGCAGTGCGATTTTGGTATTGGCGTTTTATTGGAGGAACGGGAAAACATCCGCTTTGTACCGCTTTTCATGGATAAACTCGTGCTTTTATGCACCGAGGCGTCGCCGTTTGCCAATAAAGAGACGGTGCAATGGGTGGATCTGAAATCCGAGCCTATGGTGCTTATGAACGCGGTATCGAGTGTTCGTAACCTGATCAACGCCGCTTGCCTCCAGAATAATATGGTGCTGCGTAATGCTTTCGAAGTGAATTTTATGAGTACGGCGATCAGCTTTGTCCGCGCAGGCCTCGGCATGACAATATTGCCGACGACGGCGCTTGCCGATTTTGTTTTGGATGGAATCAGGATATTGAATATCGAAAACCCGGTTCTGGAGCGAAGCATCGGATTATTGCAAAGGGCGGACAGATTACTCTCTCCGGCCGCCACTCAGTTTGCGAAGAATATACGAGAGCTGCGGACGTCGCCTCTTGATATGGATGCCGACGAATAGAAAAGTAATTGGAGAAGACGGGATGTATAATTTGCTTCAGGGGCTGCGCGTATTGGATTTGACAGCCATCGTTCTCGGCCCCTATGCCACGCAGATCATCGGGGATTTTGGAGCGGATGTCATTAAGATAGAACCGCCAACTGGTGATTTGTTCCGGGCAGTGCGGCCAGGGCGCTCCGATAGCATGGGCGCAGGCTTTCTTAATCTCAATAGGAATAAAAAATCCGTCGCCCTTGACTTAAAATCAGATGAGGGGAAAGACGCCTTCTATAAACTGGTGGCGACGGCAGATGTCGTTGTCCATAATATGCGTCCGTCTGCGGCCAAGAAGCTCGAAATTGATTACGCGACACTTCTCGCCATAAAACCGGACTTGATTTATTGCACAGCGGCAGGATATGGGCAGGACGGCCGTAACGCGAATGAGCCCGCCTATGACGACATCATCCAGGCTTCCTCGGGGATGGCCCATTTGAATGCCAATGAGCGTAAAGAGCCGCGGTTCCTGCCCACCGTCATCTGCGATAAAGTCGGCGGCCTTCATTTGGCGTTGGCTATCCTTGGAGGCGTGGCTTATCAGGCACGGACGGGCAAGGGCTGCCAGATTGAAGCACCAATGTTTGAAACCATGGTCTCCTTCCTGATGGTCGAGCAGATGGCGGGAATGTCCTTTGAACCGCCGTTGGGGGGCATAGGCTATGATCGTCTATTATCACCTTACCGGCGGCCGTTTAAGACAAAGGACAGTTACGTCACGGTGCTCCCTTATAACGCAAAGCACTGGGGTGCTTTCTTGACATTTGTCGGACGCGAAGATCTCGTAAGCGCGGACTGGGTTCAGGATTCCGTCAAACGCAGCGAAAATGTAGACAAACTATATAAAGTCGTTGCCGATGCGATGCCGTCCAGAACCACGGCGGAATGGCTGAAGGCTTTGCGTGATCTCGACATCCCTTGCGCGCCCATAGCGGAATTATCGGAACTTTTCGATGACGCGCACTTAAAGGACGTAGGTTTCTTTCAGCATTTTGATCACCCGACGGAAGGCCCGTTGGTCTCCTGCCGCTCTCCGTTTCGGGTTTCAGGCATGGAAGAGCAGTCTGACAGCCCGGCACCGAGCATCGGAGAGCATAACGGAATATTTAAGTAAGGGGTTATTGTCAGAGGAATGTCGCTTGGTGACAAAATGAGATGGAGCGTTGGCTCTTAAGCGACGAGTTGGCGCAACTCTGAAAGTGCCGTTTCACGTTTGCCCTCGAAGTTTTTGCGGCTATGATGATAGGGAGCGGACCTAGTATACAGCGCCTGACTACGGTATGTCCGTCAAATTCATCAACCATAACAGCCATCGGAACGCCAGATAACGGTTCTGCAGGCCTGAAATGCAGGCTAGTCTCCGGCTGTCTGATGATAGGGTGAGTTTGACGGAAACAGGGCGTTAATAGGGAATTTTTCAATTTATGCGCATTCACAGAATGAAAAGCGCCTATGTTCGCGCGAGAATTGGTATTTTACTTCATAAAAACAATGCCTTGAGGTTGAAATTCGCCACTTTCCTGTTATTGGCATCAACAGGTGATTTTAAGCACATTAACGGGTGAAATAAGGATTTTCCGTAATGTAACCGAGGTGCTTTCAAACCGCGTTTCAACCCCGAACCTGTGGCACTGGTCGGACCAAAGTGGTGGGCTATCGCCTTTCATAAGAACTGCCAGCGTCA
>NVRR01000097.1 GCA_002732675.1 Sneathiella sp.
ACAGACGCAATTCAGATTGATATTATTGCGGGCATTTTCGCGAGCCAGTGTTTTGGTTAGCGCAATTACCCCGCCTTTACAGGCAGAATAAACCGCCTCGCCGCTAGAGCCAACACGGCCCGCATCTGAGGCAATGGACACAACATACCCACTCTTTTGTTTGGCCATACGCCGTAAAACAGAGTGGGTCACGTTGAGGACGCCATAGAGGTTGATATTAATAACTTTGCGCCAGAAATCTGGCCCCGACTCGACAAAATTTGTTGCCTCGTCCCACCCAGCATTATTGACCAGGCCATCAATGCCACCAAATTCCTTTTCAAATTGAGCGACGGCGATTTCGACGTTCTCCAGATCTGTGATATCCACTTTATAGGCGCGGGCGACGCCGCTATTTCCGGTTATTTCACCAACGACCTTTTGCGCTCCCGCCTCGTCGATGTCGAGAATACCAACAGTCGCACCTTCTGCGGCCAGACGGAGGCTTGTTGCGCGGCCAATCCCATTGGCGCCTCCCGTCAGGATGATGCGCTGACCTTGCAGGTTCTTCATTATTGCCTCCCGATTGTTTTTCAAAACCATAGAAGCGCGATTGCAATTATGTCAATATATTGTTATATTTTTTCCTAATATTCATTTTATTTTAGGAATTATTTTTACCTATATACTATAAATATGACGCTATATGTCATATTTAAGAAGGCTGTATTCGTGAAAAGTTTATCGATTCGAAGAACGGAAGAGCGTAGGGAAATTGCAGAGGCTGAATTGAACAGCCGCCTGTTCTTCCGCTTTTTGCAATCCGCAAATACGCTACAAAAGCAGGGCACCAAGGCGCTCCATGAATATGGGATAACGACACACCAGGGATCGGTTCTGGGCGCCCTCTCTCGTCCGCAGTCGGATCAAGGTATGTCTGTGAAAGAGCTTTCCGATTATCTCATGATGAGCCGTCAGAATTTGACGGGTATCCTTAATCGTCTCGATCATTTGGGGCTTATACACCGGTTGAGAGATGAGAATGACGGGCGGACAAAACGCGTCGGGCTGACAGCGCTCGGATTGGAAAAATGGATGGCGCTTGAGCCCTTGCTGGATCAGTTTTATCTGAAAGCACTGCAGGGCTTTTCTTTTGATGTAAAAATTGATTTCCTGGCGCAGGTCAATCGATTGTTGGGGAATATGAAGAAGACATAAGGCTTTGGCATTTTGAGCCTAGGTGCCTGAACACATCCAACCTGATCAACCCAAAAATAGATGTTGTGTATTCGCATTATTTCTGGCGAAATAGATCCCTCGGCAGACCGTGTATTTCATACATTCTTTCGGCGCGGGGTCATTTGAAGCAATCAAGCGGGAGAAAATGATCTTTTGAACGCAACCTTTTTGACATAAAGGTCTGTGGAATTCATGATGACCGCTTTGGCCGCTTACAAACTGGAGAGCCTAATAGTACTGTTGAGACTTGCTGCCTGTAGGTCGGTGTTTTTTTAAGTCTGGAGATATTCAAATGTGCGATTTGCATGAAGACGGCCACCCTGAAACCGGGATGTCGCGACGGAGTCTCCTGATGGCCAGTGCGTTGGCAGCGTTCACACCGTGGGTAGCCGGGTTTGCGGTCGCGGGGGAAACGTCAGGACCACAAAATGCTGTTACGCCTGAAGCCGCATTGGCACGGCTGATGGAGGGGAACAGCCGTTATGTGGCAAACACACCTAATCAGCGCGATTTTTCGGCTGGCCGCGCGGCTCGAGCAAAATCTCAGCATCCAATCGCCGCGATTTTAAGCTGTGCCGATTCACGTGTGGCGCCGGAGCTTGCGTTTGACCAGGATCCAGGGGACCTTTTTGTGATGCGTGTTGCCGGAAATGTCATGAGTGAAAACCTTTTGGCGTCCCTCGAATATGGCATCAAGTTTCTGGGCACGCCGCTGGTCATGGTGCTCGGCCATACCAATTGCGGGGCCGTCAGCGCGGCAATCAAGGTGATGGAAGATGACGCCTCTCTGCCCGGGCATTTGCCCGCGCTTATCTCATTGATCAAGCCCGCAGTAACATTAGCCAAAAAGTCGGGCACAGATGACCTTCTCAGCAGCTCGGTTATCGAAAATGTGCGATTGCAAGTCGCTAAACTAAAGCAGTCACCACCAATCGTCGATAAATTTTACGCGGATAAAAAGATCGATATCGTCGGTGCGGTGTATGATTTGCGAACCGGTAAGATTGCGCTGACAACATAATCGGAACGGGGAACAGCTTGTCCATCATCAAATCAGAATTCGCTTCTATTGTATGCTTTGTAACGTTGATTTTCTTTCTTCTGGCGGGCAATAATCTCGCGCCGGAACAGATCGGTATTTACCCATCAATCGCCGTTTTGGCAGGGTTGTTTCTGGTCATGCTCTGGACGGCGTTCAATGTTGTTCGTCACGCCGAATGCCTGGCGTCTATTTTTGGGGAACCCTACGGCACGCTTATTCTAACGTTATCCGTTATCGGTATTGAAGTTGCCCTTATCGCGTCGATCATGATTGCTGGCGCCGATAAGCCAACACTCGCCCGAGATACAATGTTTTCAATCATTATGATTGTGTTGAACGGGCTTGTCGGATTGAGCCTGTTGAGCGGTGGACTTAAGTATCGCTTGCAGGAATATAATCTTCAGGGTGCGGGGGCTTATCTGACGATGTTAATGCCTTTTGCCATTCTTGGCCTTGTGCTGCCAAGGTTTACACAATCTGCGCCGGGCGGCGAGATTTCCAATTTGATGGCAATTTTTCTGATTGTGATGTCCATTACCCTTTATGGAATTTTTCTCACTGTGCAGACACTGACCCATAGTGATATATTTCAATATCAGCCATCGGGGAAAGACGGTACAGCCGTTTCGAGTAGCGACCAAGATCATCATGGTTTCGTCGTTCGCAGCAAGTCTTATCACGCGATCGGGCTGATAGCGGCGCTTTTACCGATCGTGCTTTTATCAAAGATACTCGCGGGCTACATTGATTTTGGGATGGACGCCTTGGGGGCACCTTTCGCGTTAAGTGGATTTCTTATTGCGGCATTAATCCTGACGCCGGAAGCTCTGAGTGCGATACGGGCCGCCCGGAGTAATCAGCTTCAAAGGTCCGTGAATATTTGCCTGGGTTCAGCATTGTCATCCCTGGGGCTGACAATCCCAACCGTGCTGGTAATAGGCTGGATCCTGGGTCAACGCGTTGAACTCGGTTTGGAACCAGCTGACATCGTAATTCTTGCCCTCACGTTAATCGTTAGCCTCATCACTTTTGTTAGTAAACGAACGCATGTGCTCCAAGGCGCCGTCCATTTGGCATTGTTTGCAACGTATCTGGTACTTATTTTCGATTAACGAATAAACTGACCTGCCGCGGATAAGTTAGATCTTCTAAAACTGGAATTTTTCAGTCATTGAGACCTCTAACTCCATTCATTTATTGACCATTTGGTCAGGATTTTTGCTATCCTTTTTCAAATGGCAAAGCTAAAATGTGGATAAATCAGGCGCAGCTTTAAATTAGGAACAAAAGCTAACAGGATAAGGAGATGGATATGTCAACTTTGATACGTGGCGGTACCGTTGTTACTTCAGAAAGAACCTATCGCGCGGATGTATACTGCGAGGATGGGGTCATCAAGGCCATTGGTGAAGATCTGGAGGCTCCTTCAAATGCAGAAATCGTCGACGCAGGTAGTCAGTATGTGATGCCGGGCGGTATTGATCCACATACTCATATGCAATTGCCGTTTATGGGGACAGTGGCGTCTGAGGATTTTGAAACCGGCACGGCAGCTGGTCTGGCCGGTGGCACAACGCAAATTATCGATTTTGTTATCCCGGACCCGCAAGAGCCATTGATGGATGCCTATCAGAAATGGCGCGGCTGGGCGGAAAAATCGGTGTCCGATTACGGCTTCCATGTCGCCATTACCTGGTGGGATGATACGGTTCACCGGGATATGGGTATTCTGGCAGAGCAGGAAGGGGTGAATTCCTTCAAGCATTTCATGGCCTATAAAGATGCCATTATGGTGTCTGATGAAATGATGATCGCCAGTTTCACCCGCTGCCGTGAGCTCGGCGCCATGGCGACGGTGCATGCGGAAAATGGCGAGATGGTTTTTCACCTTCAGCAGGAAATGCTCAAAAAAGGCATTACCGGCCCGGAAGGCCACCCGCAGTCGCGCCCGCCGGAAGTTGAGGGAGAGGCGGCAAACCGCGCCATTCGAACAGCGCAAATTTTGCAGACGCCTATCTATATTGTGCATGTATCGTGCAAAGAATCTTTGGAGGCTATAACCCGTGCTCGCGGCGAAGGGCAGCGTGTGTTCGGGGAATGTCTTGCCGGTCACTTGCTGATCGATGACAGTGTTTACTATAACGATGATTTTGAGTTCGCTGCGGCCCATGTGATGAGCCCGCCATTTCGTCCCAAAGAGCATCAGGAGGCATTATGGCGTGGTTTGCAATCGGGCAATCTGCAAACCACGGCAACAGATCATTGCTGCTTCTGCGCACCACAAAAGGCGGCAGGAAAAGACAATTTCACCCTGATCCCTAATGGCACGTCAGGCGTTGAAGACAGGATGTCCGTGCTTTGGCATCATGGAGTGAATAGCGGCAAGCTGACCATGAATGAGTTTGTCAAAATCACCTCGACCAATGCTGCGCAGATTTTCAATATCCACCCGCGCAAGGGCTCAATCTCTGTTGGTGCGGATGCGGATATTGTGGTGTGGGACCCGGAGAAAACCCGGACGATCTCGGCCAAGACCCATTTCCAGAATGTGGATTTCAATATTTTCGAAAATATGGAAGTCAGAGGCAATCCAAGCCACACCATCAGTCAGGGCAAAGTGGTGTTCAAGGATGGCCAGCTCAATGTGGTGAAAGGGGCGGGGCGCTACATCAAACGTCCAACTTTCAATATGTATTTTGAGGCGCTTGAAAAACGCCGTGCCGAAACAGCGCCAAGAAAAGTCGACCGGTCCGCGCAAGCCGCTGAGTAGTAAACATTTCCTCCAAAAGAGGCTCCGGCTTCGGTCGGGGCTTTTTTTTATGTAGCTTGGCACAGGGCATAAAAAAAGGGAGGGTTGCCCCTCCCTTGTTCGCATCATTTCAGACTATTATTTTTGCGCGCGTTCCCAAATCATTTGGGTAAAGGCACCTTCCGGTTTCTTGGAGATAACCACATCCGAATTGCCGGACATCAGAATATCCACGGTGCGGTTATAGGCAGCTTCATCAAGGCGGCCTACTTTGTTGGTGCCGACCAGCTTGGCAATTTCCCGCATCATGCGACGCTGATGTTTTTCGGTCTGTGCGCCGGTTGCATCATTTTCAAGAATAATGTCCGCGGCTTCATCCGGATTATTGACAGCGTATTCCCAACCTTTGAGAGACGCGCCAACAAAGCGAGCCAGCTTATCCACCATGGCATCGTCTTTCAGACTGTCTTCCATCACATAAAGACCGTCTTCCAGTGTGGCTACGCCCTGTTCTTCATATTTGAAGACTGTTAGCTCCTCAGGCGTCAGGCCGGCATCAATGACCTGCCAGTATTCGTTATAAGTCATGGTTGAGATGCAAGCCGCCTGCTTTTGCAGGATGGGGTCGACGTTAAAGCCCTGTTTCAGGACCTTAATGTCCGGATTAGAGCCTGTAGTGGAGAAGCCGAGGGTGTCCATCCAGGACAGGAACGGATACTCATTGCCAAAGAACCAGACACCCAGTGTCTTGCCCTTAAAGTCATTGGCCGTATTCACGCCCATGTCTTTACGGCAGGTGAGCATCATGCCGGATTTCGCGAACACCTGCGAAATATTGACCAGCGGCACACCTTTTTCACGGGTTGCCAGCGCGGCTGGCATCCAGTCAACCACGACATCTGCACCGCCACCGGCAATGACCTGCGATGGGGCCACATCCGGTCCGCCTGGCTTGATGGTGACATCAAGATCTGCGTCTTTGTAAAAGCCTTTGTCTTGCGCAACGTAATACCCTGCAAACTGTGCCTGGGTCACCCATTTCAGCTGCAATGTCAGTTTGTCAGCGGCTTGTGCGGACATGGCTATGGCGCCGAAAATTGCGGCGGTCGCCAGTAAAGTCAGTTTTCTCATTTTATCATCCTCTCCCTGTTTATAGATCTACTCAGTACTGTTTCTTGCAATTATCGTCTCGATTATCGTGCCTGCCGATAGGAGGCATGCCAGAAAGTCAGTCGCCGTTCACACACCGCGAGCAGTCCGTAGAAGACGGAGCCGACTAGGGCCGCAACGGCGATTGTCGCCCAGACAATATCAACATTCATGCGGCCGACCTCGGTCGAGATACGAAATCCCATGCCGACAATCGGTGTGCCAAAAAACTCGGCGACTATGGCCCCGATCATGGCAAGTGTTGAATTGATTTTAAGCGCATTAAAAATAAAGGGAAGTGCGTTCGGCAAGCGCACAAAGAAAAGCGTCTGCCAGTAACCTGCGGCGTAGGACCGCATCAGGTCCTTCTCAATTTTCCCCGTTGCTTGCAATCCGGCGAGGGTATTAATCAGCATGGGGAAGAACGTCATGATAACAATAACGGCGGCTTTCGATTCCCAGTCAAATCCGAACCACATCACCATAATTGGTGCGATCCCGACAATGGGCACCGCGCTGACGAGCGATCCGAGGGGCAAAAGCCCGCGCTGCAGGAACGGAACACGATCTACCAGAATGGCCACTATAAATCCAGACCCGCACCCGAAAACAAAACCGGACAGGACGGATTTCACCACAGTCTGATAAAAGTCGGCAAACAGCATATCGGCGTTAGCGTTTATCGCCGCACCAATCTGCTCCGGAGATGGCAGCAAGACAGAGGGAATGCTGAAGCCGGAGGTAAGCACCTGCCACAAATACAGCAACCAGATACCGAATAGGGCCGGTACGGCCAGGGTTATAATTAGGGAAAAATTGGCGGCCGCGGATAGAAGCGCCATGGCGCGCCAGGCGAGAAACCCGAGGCCCACCAGATAAATCCATATGCCCAAAGCCTCAAAGCCGCGGGTTTCCAGATATTCGATAGCCAGTAACGGCGCCGTAGCACCGAGAACGGTACCGGCTGTCACGACCAAAGCCGTTGGCAGGTCCTGCCGCCGGCTTATCAGCTGAAAGACGGCGGTTGCAATGGAAAGGATAACAAAGGTAGCGGCGGCAAGATCAAACCACCAGCTGACCGTATCACTGCCATCATAGCCAACGGGAAAGGCGAAAGAGAGGAGGGCTAGGGTCAGAAAGATCATGGTGGCGGGGTCAGAACGTATCTTCATGCCGTCTGCCCTCCCATCTGGCGCAAGGTGGCTTTTTCCGCAAGCGATACCGCCCAGACAAGGAACATGCCCATAAACGATGCGACAACCAAGGCTGACCAAATCTGGATAGTTTGCCCGTAATAGGAACCAGCCAACAGACGCGCGCCGAGGCCCTGGATGGCGCCGGTGGGAAGTTCGGCGACAATGGCGCCAACAAGGCTGATGGCAACAGCAACTTTCAGGCTGGTAAACAGGAATGGAATGGAGGCGGGAATGCGCAGCTTCCAGAAAACATCAGAACTGGACGCGCTATAGGTCTTCATTAAGTCGAGCTGCAAAATATCGGGTGACCGCAAGCCCTTGACCATGCCGATGGTGATGGGGAAGAAGCATAAATACATGGAAATAATGGCCTTCGGCACCAATCCTGTGAGGCCGAGATGGCCAAGAACCACAATAATCATCGGCGCGATGGCGAGGATGGGGATGGTTTGGGAGGCAATAATCCAGGGCATCAGACTGCGATCCAGCGTCTGGACATGCACAATGCCGACCGCCAGAATGATACCGAGAATCGTGCCGAAGGCAAACCCGAGCAGGGTGGAGGACAAAGTAATCCAGGCATGAAAGACAAGGCTGCGCTTGGACGTTATATTTTTGCCGAGAACAGTATCAATCAGTTCCACGACAATTTGCTGTGGGGCAGGGAGGATCGGTCGTTCCATGGACCAGGCATCCTCGATCAGTATTTCCATGTCCCAGTCGGTCTTATTGCGCTCATACTGATCAATCAGCCGGTCAGAATTCATATAGACGGCACCGGCATACCAGAGGATGAGGATACTTAAGAGGATTGTCAGCACAGGAAACGTCTTGCCGCTATAAAGGCGATGCCAAAGACCTGGAGTAATTCCCGCGCCAATATCAGTCATCGTAAGAGTGCCCCGATCTCAGCCCCTCTCGCACGCGATGCGAGATTTCTAGAAATTCCGGCGTCTCGCGGATATCCAAAGTGCGATCACGGGGTAAGCCGCTATCGATAATATCAATGATCTTCCCCGGTCGCGGCGACATCACCACGATCTTTGACGACAGGAACACCGCCTCCGGAATTGAATGGGTGACGAATACCACCGTCTTTTTCGTTTGATCCCAAAGTTGCAGAAGCTGCTCATTGAGATGATCGCGGGTGATTTCGTCAAGGGCACCAAAAGGCTCGTCCATCAGCAGAAGGTCCGGCTCAACCGCCAACGCGCGGGCGATGGAGACCCGCTGCTGCATACCGCCCGATAGCTGCCAGGGAAATTTCTTCTCGAACCCTTCAAGATTAACGAGGGCCAGGTTTTTGGCGGCCCGGCTCCGCTGTTCTTGTTTTGACAGCCCCATGATTTCCAGCGGCAGCATGACATTTTTCAGTACTGTCCGCCACGGATAGAGCGCTGGCGCCTGAAAAACATAGCCATAGGCGCGTTTCAACCGGGCTTCGGCTGGCGACATGCCATTGACAGAGATATGTCCATCCGTCGGCGTTTCCAGATCTGCAATCACCCGCATCAGGGTCGTTTTACCGCACCCGGATGGCCCGATGAAGGACACAAAGTCGCCTGCCTCGATTGTCAGGTCTATATCTGACAGCGCATGCACGGGCGCGTCAGGGGCCGGGAAGGTCAGATTGAGTTTCTCAATCTCAACGACCGCATCTCGTTGCGTTTCAGGCAATGTTCGCGCGATCGACGATGGCATGCAGGAGAACATTGCAACCAGCTGCCAGGTCTTCCGGCGTCGCCTCCTCTTCCTCGTTATGACTGATACCGTTTTCGCAAGGCACGAAGATCATTCCGGTGGGGGCGACGCGATTGATATAACAGGCATCATGTCCTGCGCCAGAGATAATATCCATATTGCCGTATCCCGCCCTTTCGGCCCCGGTACGCACTGCATTGACGCAGTCCTTGTCAAATTCAACGGGTGGTGAATACCAGATTTCCTCGAATTCCATCTCGAAGCCGCCGTCATCCGCAGTTTTCTGACAGAAGGCGCGAAGCTCCGCATCCATTTTGCTTAAAATCTCATCTTTGGGATGACGGAAATCGACAGTGAAGAAAACGGAGCCGGGAATAGTATTGCGAGAGTTCGGGCTCGACTGGATCAGTCCCACCGTTGCGCAGGCAAAGGGCTGGTTATCAAGGCCGATACGATTGACTTCTGTGACCATCTTGGATGCCGCAACGAGGGCATCTTTGCGGCGTACCATAGGTGTGGGTCCTGCATGCGCCTCTTGCCCGGTCACCGTCACTTCATACCAACGTTGGCCCTGGGCGCCCATAACGACGCCAATGGTCTTTTCTTCATGTTCCAGAATGGGACCTTGTTCAATATGGGCTTCAAAGAACGCCTTTATCTCGCGGCCGCCAACCTCCTCAGATCCGGCGTAACCAATGCGCTTAAGCTCCTCGCCCATGGTCTTCCCGTCGAGATCGGCGCGGCTGAGACCATATTCCAGATCGAACACGCCAGCAAATACGCCGGAGGCCACCATG
>NVRR01000098.1 GCA_002732675.1 Sneathiella sp.
ACTGTTGAAACCATCCTCGAAGGCGGTAGTGGCGAAGTCGGCGCGAGGCCAACTCATCATTACATCCGGGGTATTTGCTCGGCCTTCTACATGAAAGAAGCCATGGAATGGGCAAAAGCCAATGGCGGTATCACAGGAGCCAATATCAAGAAAGGCATGTATGTCAAGAAAGAGTGGGTCCCCGTCGGGCTTGAAGGCGTTTGCATGCCCTCTAGTTGGAGCGAAAAGGACCATCGCGGACTGATGACCGTCGCTATCAATCAGGGCAAATTTGTTAATGGCAAGGTCATAATTGAGCGGATCGCGGAATCTAAACTGCCACGCCGAGATGAGTGGTTGGGTCAATAGGCCCCGCCAGAATTAGTCAAAACACGGTATTGAAGTCATAAATAGGGACAGGATGATGTTATCTCAATCTGATACTACAACAATGGATGTATCCGAAAATGTCGACGATATCATCCTGTCCGTCAATAATGTCGAGGTGGTGTTTAACGAGGTTATTCTCGTGCTCCGCGGTCTCAATTTAAAGGCCAGACGGGGGAAAATCACAGCCCTTTTAGGAACAAATGGCGCTGGAAAAACAACGACGCTAAAAGCTATTACCAACCTTCTGGCCATGGAAGATGGCGACGTGACACGGGGAACTATCGAGTATGAAGGCCAGGATGTCACGCATATGGGGCCTGAAATTCTCGTCCGAAAAGGTATTTTCCTGGTCATGGAAGGGCGAGGCATCCTGCAGGATATGACCGTTACCGAGAATTTGCGACTTGGCGCCTATTCGCGTCCCAATGCCAAGATAAAAACAGAAATCGAGCAGATTTATTCTTACTTTCCACGCCTTAAAGAGCGTACAGGCCTAGCTGGGTATCTGTCTGGTGGAGAGCAGCAAATGCTGGCTATTGGTCGGGCGATGATGGCCAAGCCGAAGCTCATTTTGATGGACGAACCCTCCATGGGCCTGTCTCCCTTGCTGGTGAAGGAAGTCTTCGGGATTATCCAACGCCTCAATAAGGAACTTGGAATATCCATCCTGTTGGTTGAGCAGAACGCTAGAATGGCGCTCAAAATAGCCGATGAAGCCTATATCATGGAGAACGGCAAGATTGTCCTCGATGGCGCTGCCAAGGAGCTTATGGAAAACGAAGACGTCAAGGAGTTTTACCTTGGCGGTGGCGGTGAGCGCCGATCATTTAAGAATTTAAAGAGTTTTAAACGCCGCAAGCGCTGGCTTTAGGATAACAAAAATGAATTCAGTTTTTGACACGCGAGAGATAGAACCGGCTGAAAGTCGTAGCCGGAATCTGGTCGCAGCATTACGGCGGCAACTGACGAATGCGAAGGATAACTCTCCCTATTGGTCAGAAATACTGGCCGGGTTCGAACCAGATGATTTCGTAACGATTGAGGATATCGCACGCCTTCCGGTTCTTCGCAAATCCGATCTGATTGATTTACAGACAAAAGGACATCTAGGCGGTCTTGCGACGGAAAAAAATACGGCCCCAAAGCGTATTTTCTTCTCACCGGGTCCACTCGTGGAGCCCGAGCCTGTCGCTGGCTCCGACCCCTGGCGCATGACGCCTGCATTGTTTGCTGCAGGCTTTGGACCGGATGATATTGTAGCCAACTGCTTCAGCTATCATATTACCCCGGCTGGCGTCATGTTTGATGCCGCTGCGCAAAAAATTGGCTGCACAGTATTCCCGGCCGGCGTACAGAATGTCGACATGCTGGTGGATGCGTTTCATCGCCTGGAGATTTCCGCCTATGTGGGCACACCAGATTTCCTGAAAATTATTCTTGAAAAAGCCGATGCTCTTGGACGCCCCATAACCACTATACAAAAGGCGATGGTGAGCGGCGGCCCGCTATTTCCTGATGCTAAATCCTTTTATGAAGATCGGAATATTGTGGTCCGGCAGAGCTATGGCACGGCGGAGCTTGGGCTTATTGCGTTTGAAACGGATGTCGCCGCAGAAGGCTTGGTTATTGCTGAGGACTGTATTGTAGAGATTGTCCGTCCGGGTTCTGATGAGCCGGTTGGTGACGGTGAAATTGGCGAGGTCGTGGTAACCACGTTTGATCCTTTTTATCCTCTTATTCGGTTAGGCACTGGCGATCTATCAACGGTTATCGGCGAAGGTTCTTCTTCTGGACGCACGAACCGGCGGCTCAAGGGGTGGCTCGGTCGCGCCGATCAAACGGCCAAGGTCAAGGGGATGTTTATCCATCCCCGGCAGGTGGAAAATGTCGTCAAGAAAATTCCGGGCGTTCTGAAAGCCCGCATCCAGATTGAGACGCAAGATGGCCGCGATAAAATGACATTCCTGTGTGAGCATGAAGGTCCGCCGGGTCATTTGATATCAGAAATCAGCGAAATCGTAAAAGCGGAATGCCGGATCCGTGGAGAGGTCGTCATTGTTGCCCCTAGTAGCCTCCCGAACGATGGAAAAGTTATCGACGATAAACGCGTGGCTGGCATCTGATCTGGATGTCGGGTGTTTCTACTTCCCGCATGGCTTGTGGCCTAGATAGGAAAATTGCGTATGAGAGGGTTTATGTTTCACCGTAGATTTTAAGTGTTTGACGCCAGCGATTTCTGTTTCATCTTCTTTTCCTTAACGGTCATTACGATGAACCAGAAACTCTCTCTTATGCAATCCCGCCAATTTGTTCCATAGGCGCTGACGTCAAACAGTGGCGGACATTGGCATAAAAAAACCTGCCTAAGAATTTCTAGTTAATGCGCTGTTTTAACTCTAATTTTTCTTCCATCAATTTTTCTTCCATGGAGATCTTTTGCCGCTATTTCTGCTTCTTCGTCGCGGGCCATTTCTACAAAGCCAAATCCCTTGGAGGCTTCGGTTTCTTCATCCATTACCAAATTGCAGGCAGTGATAGTACCATAAGTTTCAAACAAATTTACAAGATCTGTTTCGCTTAGGCTGCGAGGAAGGTTGAGCACAATCAGTTTCATTTATTTTGTCCTTGGGTCTAAGGATCCGCTTACTAACATAGTAAAGGGGGACTGAACATCCAAAATGCTTAAACGGACAAAGAAGCTTATTGCGGCATCGTTTTCCCGGCGATGCTATAGCCGAGTTCATTCAATACTTGAGAGGGTGAAAAAGGATAAGCAAGAGCGCTCGTAGTGCTTAGACTACTAACTTCTTTATAATAGGTGATACCTGAGCTTCTGAAAGGCTAATGGTGACCTGCCTTTCCGCCCTCAAGTACCGATACGTGGCGGCCCGCCTTTTGACGCCTGGCTGGGCCCAAAGGCCTTATCCAGGGTATTAGTACTGTCTTCCCCCAGCACAATTGCATCCGTCAGTAAATTGAGAATACGCATATTGTTGGCAAGAACGGATTTTGCTTCGACACGCGGATCGTCGGTTATCAGGGTACAACGGAATAAGATATCCTTACGGATCATAGCCAGGACATCTTCAAGTTTTTTACCCGACGGGTTTTCTTCGGTTACAAGATAGTGGGTCAATAAAGCGCCCTCCAGTCAAATTCAGAAGCTGGAATTAACGCAAAACTTGGTTAATAATTAAATAATTATACAAATAAATAATTATTTACTGGGCTCTTGCTGCCTGAAGCCGGGGGATTGGCTCTGTCGCCAATAGCCACGGCATTATGCAGTCCCCAGTCGTGCGTGAACATGCAGACATTCTGGATAATCACGTGATCCAAACCTCAGTCGCCATGGGCTAATCGGACTATGATTTTCCGGCGAAAGCTGTTGTATCGACTCGCAGGCCGGTCGAGGAGGTTACAACCTTTATCGGTTTTGATGACAGGAGCTGAACCCTTCTCGGATTTACAGCAGACGAATATAGTATTCGGCGGGGAAAGTGGTGCCCAGGGGCGGATTCGAACCACCGACACGCGGATTTTCAGTCCGCTGCTCTACCAACTGAGCTACCTGGGCATTTAGATCTTTGCCTATCAGAAATCGGGCGAAGAAGCTGGGTTATAAAAGAAATTAACGGCACTGTCCATAGTTGTTGACTGAAAAACTGTGAAAATAAATGTGCACTTTTCTAACGGTGGGAAGCTATTGAAAAGCAGCAGAAATGATGGGTTTCCTATTCGCCGTTTTCATCGCTGTCTGATATCGTTTCCTCCCCTGGGATAACGTAGCTGTCGTTCAGCCATTTTCCTAAATCGAGCTGTTTGCAGCGGGCAGAGCAAAAAGGACGATATTGCGCCGATAGAGGTTTGCTGCAGCGTGGACAGGGCTTTTTCGGTTTTTTTGGATCCGTCATATCGGGGTTACTTTACGACATAGCTATGTGAGGGCAAGCGGGTATTTTCCGTTATGGTCAAATGCCGCGCCAGATGGTTTTCGATTTTTTCTTTATGTTCCGTTAGAAGCGCCGCCAAATTGTCGCCTGCTTCAAGCCTGATGTGTGACGGCAGGCCGTGCAGTTTTTCTGTTTCCAGATGCCGAATCAGCTTCGAAATGGCTGTTATTGTGCTGTCCTGGCGCCCCGTGCCGTCACAGATGGGGCAGGACACAGATAGTATTTCGGCGAGGGGTCGCTGCGTCCGCTCGCGCGTGACTTGCAGGAGACCAAGCTCCGTCATACCTGCAAATCGTGTCCGGACTGGGTCATCGTCCAACCATTTTTTCATCTTCTCGCAGAGGGTTTTGACCTCGCCTTTGCCCGACATCTGAATAAAATCAATGATAATGATGCCTGACAGATTGCGAAGCCGGATCTGCCGGGCGATTTCCCGGGCCGCTGCCAGGTTCGTGGTCAGGGCATTGCTCTTTGAGCCCTGAGCGGAAATATGGCTGGCGGAGTTGACATCAATGACGACCATTGCCTCGGTCGGCTCAATACTGATATTCGCCCCTGAGGAGAGCGGCACATGCTTTTGCAAGGCCAACTCAACTTGTTCTTCAACTTGATTTTCCTCGAAAAGAGAGGCTTGCCCTTCCCATAATTTTATGCCGGAAGCGTTATGGCGGCCATATTTTTCCAGATAGCGTTTTGCCTCCAACAACGCAGCGGCATTATCGAGAATAATCGACATGTCAGCTCGCAAACATGTGTCGAGTATTCTCGATAATGCTGTCTGAGGCGGGCCAAGAGGGCGCGGTTTTCCGCCGCGCGTCCAATCTGCATCAATATCGGTCCAGCGCCGGGCAAGGCTCAGGAGGTTTGCTTTCAGGTCCGATGGGCTCAGCGATTGAGCTTCCGTTCGGACAGTTAATCCGCCGGTTATTTGACAGGTGGCAATGAGTTCCCTGATCGAAATGCGGTCCTGTTTGTTAGAAATTTTTCGGGAAAAGGTGAGGGCTGTGCCCAAAGGATGATAGATGAAGGCACGATGCTTCAGTGCGTAAAAACAACTGAGTTGAGGTCCCTTGTCGCCTGTTCCATCTTTGGCAACCTGGACCAGAATCTTCTCGCCCTCATGAACCAACTTGCCGATATCTCCCGATTTTCGGTCAATATCCTGGGCCTGAATAAAGCCTGTGGTATTGCTGCCGAGGTCAACGAACGCGGCATTCAAAGAGGGTATGATCTTGCTCACCCGGCCGAGGAAAAAATCGCCGACCTTGGAGAGGTTCTGCGGCCGCTCGACGTGAAAGTCGACAAGTTTGCCGTCTTGCAGGATGGCCGCGCGCGTCTCGAACAGGCCGGTTTCGATAAGCAGGACCTGATCCATCAGGGGGAGGTGGTCCAGATATCGTAGCCGTTGCCGATCAACAAGTTGCTGACGTCAAAGAGGGGCAGACCGACGACATTGCTGTAAGAGCCCTGAAGCTGCCGGACGAAGACCGCCGCCTTGCCTTGAATGGCATAACCACCGGCTTTGCCGCGCCATTCTTCTGTCTCGAGATAGGCGCTTATTTCATGGGTGTCGAGCGGCTTGAAGACAACGCCAGTGGAAATGGTGCGGGACCGGAATTGACCCGTGGGTGTGACAAGGGTGATACCAGTATGGACCTGATGTCGTCTCCCAGAGAGCAGTTTTAGAAACAGGCGGGCATCATCGGGGTTCTCGGCTTTCCCCAGAGATCGCCGACCGACGGCAACAACGGTATCCGCGGATAAGAGAAACGCGCCGGGGTGGCGTTTCGCGACAGCAACGGCTTTTTCTCTCGAAAGTCGCGCCGCCAGGTCCTTGGGCTGCTCACCGTCGAGTATCTGTTCGTCGATATCAGCCGGATCTATCAAGTCGGGAGTGACGCCGATTTGCTTCAGCAAATCAAGCCGCCTGGGGGAAGCGGACGCGAGAATCAGCAGGGGTTTTTGCGGCGCAGTCGGAACGGGAGATACATGTCGTTCCGCAGTTGATGGAGCCGCAATTCGGACGTCTTTCGGGGCAACCACCAACGAAATCCTTACTTATAGCGGAACGTGATCCGGCCTTTCGTAAGGTCATAAGGGGTCATCTCGATGGTGACTTTATCACCTGCAAGCACGCGAATGCGATGCTTGCGCATTTTCCCCGCCGTATGTGCCAGGACTTCGTGTTCATTTTCCAGAACGACGCGAAACATTGCGTTCGGCAACAACTCTGTTACGGTTCCTTCAAACTCTAATAGTTCTTCTTTTGCCATAAATACCTATTCCAGTGATTTCGAATGGGGCAAAATAGAGGCCTTGCCGCCTAAATTGCAAGCATTTCCTTTGAAAATGCTTGAAGAATAGTCGAATTACACGCATTGAACTCATATTCGCAACAGTTAATATGTGCAAGGTGTCAGACTTTGGGCGCCATTGCTGTTCTGAAGCGGGCCTTGATTTTCTCATATAGATCATCGCGGACATGTCTAAATTCATTGAGCTGCATCTCCCGGTTCCCCTCGGGGAGGGAGGGATCGATGGTATGCCAGAACTCAGTCTCGGTTGCGGTGGTTCTGGTAAGCTCTTGCGCTTTACTGTGGGCTTCAGGGGAAAGAGCGATAATTAAGTCAAAGGAGCTGTCTTCCAGATCGTCCAAATTCTTTGCAATATGTTTGTCGGCGTCAAGGCCGATTTCGTCCAGAACTTCAATGGCGAAACCGTCGACATCCTTGGCGCGCACGCCAGCACTATCCACATAGACAGCGTGACCGTAGAGGCTTTTCATAATAACCTCCGCCATGACCGAGCGAATGCTGTTATGGGTACAGGCAAAAAGGACACTGCCGGGGAGTTCGTCACTATAGGGTCGGGCACTCATGACCCGGCACGACCGGCCGTAGATGGTGAAAGGGGGGATGAATGCCAAGCAGCCATCTTCAACCCCGAATATGCAAAACGCACATCAAGGTGAAAAGCCGGCGCGCGGTATCGAAATCGGTTGCTGCCTTATCTTTCAAACGTTCCTGAAGCAACTCTGATCCTTCGTTATGAAGCCCGCGGCGTCCCATGTCGATCGCTTCAATTTTCGACGGTGACGCGGTCTTGATGGCCTCGAAATAGCTTTCACACACATGGAAGTAGTCCTTGATAATGCGCCGGAAAGAAATAACGGGGAGCGGGATCCGCGTTAATTCTGTCTCGTCATCCGTCCGCACATCAAAAATCAGCCGATTATCTTCAATACCGAGGTGGAGCGAATATGGCCCCTTGTCCTCGAACCCGGTTACAATGAAGGAATTCTGGTCCAATATGTCGAAGATGGCGACCTTGCGCTCATGTTCGATATCGGCATTGCGGCGCACGACGGTTTTCTCGTCGAGGGCTATTTTCGCAATATGCTGATGTTCCAACATGACCGTTTCAAACTCCTTTTCTGACTATTTCGGCATATTCAGACGAATGGCGACAGAGAGGGCGTGGGCGCCAAGCCCTTCCGATTGTGCAAGTGCGACTGCCGCAGGGCCGATTTTGCCAAGGCTGGCGGCATCAAGGCGCATCAGGGACGTACGTTTGACGAAATCCAACGTCGACAGGCCGGACGAAAAGCGTGCGGTGCGCGATGTTGGCAGGACGTGATTGGGTCCCGCTACGTAATCGCCGATGGCTTCGGGACTATATCGTCCGAGGAAAATCGCCCCCGCATGTTTGATGGCGCCGGCAAGCGTGTCTGGATCATCAACGCAGAGTTCCAGATGCTCTGGTGCAATGCGGTTCACAATAGCGGGGGCCTCGGATAGATCATCCACCACGATAATGGCGCCATAATCGCGCCAGCTGGCGGCGGCGATATCCGCGCGGGGGAGCGTTTGAAGGTGCAGCTGCAAGGCGGATTCTACATCTGCGGCAAAGGTGGCGTCATCGGTAATCAGGATGCTCTGTGCCACCGGGTCATGCTCAGCCTGGCTTAAAAGGTCGGCTGCGATCCAGGCGGGATCGTTGCGATTGTCGGCGACCACAAGAATTTCGGACGGCCCGGCGATCATATCGATACCGACTGTTCCGAACACCTGTTTTTTGGCGCTGGCGACATAGGCATTGCCAGGACCAACGATTTTATCAACAGGCGCGATTGTCTTGGTGCCATAGGCCAGCGCGCCAATGGCCTGAGCGCCGCCGATGCGATATATCTCATGCACGCCGCAAAGGTCAGCGGCGGCCAGAACAAGCGGGTTAATCTTACCGTCCGGCATCGGCACCATCATGACAAGGCGCGTGGCGCCCGCAACTTTTGCCGGAATGGCATTCATGAGAACCGAGGAGGGATATGTCGCGAGCCCGCCCGGTACATAAAGGCCGATATTTTCGATGGCGGTCCAGCGATAGCCAAGCTCTACCCCGTCTTCATCCCGGTACATCAGGTCTTCGGGCATCTGGCGCTGGTGATACGCCTCGATCCGGTGAGCGGCGACTTTCAGGGCGTTTATGGTCTCTGGCAGACACTTATTAATGGCAGAGTCGATTTCTTCCCGCGTGACCTGAAGCGTGGCCGCATCGACCAGCTCAACGCGGTCAAATCTGTTGGTGTAGTCTAGCACGGCCTCATCGCCGCGGGCGCGGACATCGGCCAGAATGTCAGCGGCGACACTATCGACATTCTCATCAGAATCGCGCTTTTGATTCAGCAGCGCTTCAAACTGTGTGCTGAATTCCGGGCTTGCGGCAGACAGGCTAACGGCCATTGACAGCCTCCCGAAATTTCTCAATCCAGCCGTTGAGTTCAACAGACCGCGTTTTCAGTGCGGCCCGGTTAACGACGAGACGTGAGGTGATATCAAGTATTTTCTCGACTTCGACAAGGCCATTGGCGCGCAAAGTTGCGCCCGAAGAGACGAGATCAACAATCCGGCGGCAAAGGCCTAGACCGGGGGCCAGCTCCATCGCGCCTGAGAGCTTGATGCATTCGGCCTGTATGCCGGCGTCTGCGAAATATTTATGGGTCAGATTTGGGTATTTCGTCGCAATTCGGACATGACTCCAACGGCTGGGATCATCGTCCTCCGCCATATCCTTCGGCTGTGCCACAGCGATATAACAATGCCCGATGTCGAGATCCACCGGTGCATATATTTCCGGGTAATCAAATTCCAGCAACACGTCATTGCCAGCGACACCCAACTGCGCGGCACCAAAAGCAACAAATGTCGCAACGTCAAAGGAGCGAACCCGGATAATGGAGATGTTCGGATGATTGGTTTTAAATTGCAGCAGGCGACTGTCCGGATCATCAAATGCGGGCTCCGGTTCGATGCCGATGCTGCGAATGAGCGGCATGACTTCCTTTAATATGCGCCCCTTTGGCAGGGCGATGACCAACTCTTCGCTCGAAGACACTTTATTGCTCCATTTTCCGTCAATGATGAACGGGGATTTGTTGTTCTGTGAGAATTGCCCTCAGTCCG